>CANGHQ010000111.1 GCA_947453585.1 Burkholderiales bacterium
CGCACTTTGGCAACTTTACGCAGAGCGGAATTGGGCTTCTTGGGAGTGGTGGTGTACACACGGGTGCATACGCCACGACGTTGGGGAGAGTTCTGCATAGCAGGACTCTTGGATTTGATCGTTTCGACCTCGCGCCCCTGACGCACTAGCTGGTTGATGGTTGGCACTAAAGCCTCCTAAAGAAAAACGTCCCTAAACGTTTGGTAACAAAATTCAATAACTTCGAAAACGTGAATCCCTTCGGAAGTTTCCGAAAAGCCTTCTAATATACCAGATTGGCCTGGCGCGCCGTTCATGCCAACGCCAGGCGCGGGGAAATCAGCGAATCCACAGGCGCAAAGCGTCCCAGGCGCGGCCCAAAATGCCGGCTTGCCCCACACCTTCAAGCGCCTGCAGCGGCACCTCGGTAAACACGGTGCCCGCCACCAGGACGCGCAGGGTCGCCACGGTTTGGCCCTTGGCAATGGGTGCGAGCAGCGGCTCGGTGCGGACAATTTCCGTGGTCAGCTTGGCGCTGCTGCCCGCGGGCAAGGCCACGACTACCGCAGAAGCGCGGCCGGCCTTGACGACACCTGCGTCGCCCTTCCACACCTTGGCGGTCAGCACCGCCTGTCCGGCATCAAACAATTTGACCGGCTCAAAGGCGGTGTAGCCCCAGTTGAGCAATTTTTGGGATTCGTTGGCGCGGGCGTTTTCGTTGGCCGTACCCAGAACGATGGACAACAGGCGCCGACTGCCGCCGGTGGTTCCGGCTGCGGCCAGGCCAGGGTAGTCGCGCTTGGCGGTGGCCACCATGCAATAGCCTGCGGCTTCGGTGTAGCCGGTTTTCAGGCCGTCCACGGTGGGGTCGCGCAGCAACAACAGGTTGCGGTTGTTGTCATTGGCCGCCGGGGTGCCGGCGTAGCGGTATTTTTTGATGGCGTAGTAGCCGGTGTACTCAGGAAAGTCGGCCATCAGGCGGGTGGCCAGGGTGGCCAGGTCGCGCGCGGTGGTGCTGTGGCCGGGCTCGGTCAGGCCTTCGGGGTTTTTGTAGCTGGTGGACTTCATGCCCAGCAGTTGGGCCTGGTTGTTCATCATTTGCACAAAATGGCCGACATCGCCGCCCACGCCTTCGGCCAGCGCCATCGTGGCGTCGTTGCCCGACTGCACCACCATGCCTTTGATCAGGTCTTCCACCGGAACCTGCATCTTGGGGTCAATAAACATGCGCGAACCGGGCATTTTCCAGGCCCGCTCGCTCACGCCAAAGGTCTGGGTGAGGCTGATTTTTTTCGATTTCAGGGCTTCAAACACCAGGTACGCGGACATCAGCTTGGTGAGCGACGCGGGCTCCATGGCCGAATCGATGTCTTTGGACGCCAGGATCTGGTTGGCCGTGACGTCGAGCAGCAGGTAGGAGCGCGCGGCAATTTCTGGCGGCTGCGGGGTTTGGGCGGACGCGGCAAAACAGCAGGCAGCCAGGACAAGGGCAATCAAAGAACGCATAAATAGAGTTTGGAGAGGTAAAAAGAGAGAAAAGAAGGAAGTTGGTGCCATTAAGGCGGCAGAACCGCACCGCGTCCAAACACCGCGCCGGGCGCAAAGGCCGCTCGTCAGGCCATCAGGGCGCGCCCAGATGCCGCGCCACCAGGCCGCGCAAGAGCGGCAATTGTCCGTGAAAGAAGTGCTCTACCCCGGGAACCACCGTGACCGGCAGGGTTTGGGGCCGCGCCCAGGCCATCACATCGGCCAGCGGCACCGTGTCGTCCTGCTCGCCATGGATTACCAGCGTGCACGGGTGCAAAACGGCCGGCACGGGCGCCACCGCAAAGCGGCTGGCGGCGGTTCCCACCAGCACCAACTTGGCAATCGGGCGCTCCGCAGCAAGCTGCTCGGCGGCGTGGCTGGTGACAAAAGCGCCAAAAGAAAAGCCTGCCAGCGCCAGCGCACCCGGTTCACCAGAATCTTCCAAGGGCGCGCAGTGCGCCACCACCGCCAGCAAATCCTGCAATTCACCCCGCCCTTCGTCGTAGCTGCCCTGGCTGGCGCCCACGCCCCGAAAATTGAAGCGCACCGCCTGCCAGCCGCATTGCATAAAGGCGCGCGCCAAAGTCTGCACCACCTTGTTGTCCATGGTGCCGCCAAACAAAGGGTGCGGATGCGCGATCACCGCCACGCCGCGCGGCGCCTGGCCGGGTGGCAGGTCGGGCGCGTCAATCAAGAGCTCCAGCGCCCCAGTCGGGCCCTGGATTGTGGTTTTGGCGGTGCGCGGGTTCATGCCTGCTCAGTGGCCCAGGTGCGGCGGCACCACGAGGCGCTCCACCACCTGGCCACCGATCAGGTGCGCGCTGACGATTTCATCAATGTCGGACGCATCCACATAGGTGTACCAAACGCCTTCCGGGTAGACCACGGCCACGGGGCCTGCGACGCAGCGGTCCAGGCAACCGGCCTTGTTGACGCGCACCTGGCCGGGGCCGGAGATGCCGGCTTGGCGCACCAGCAGCTTGCAGCGGTCAAAACCGGCCTGGGCCTGGTGCTGGGCGCAGCAGTCTTCGCCGTTTTTGCGCTCATTGAGGCAGAAAAAAATATGCCGCTCGAAATAGGGTTTTTCGGCGGCGCTTGGAGGCAGTGCATCGGTCATACCCGCAATTTTAGTTGCGCTGGCCGCGCCGGGCGATATGCGCCAGCGCCACCCCCCATGGCGGCATAAGGCCAGGCCCAACCCAGCCACTGGGCGAACCCGTGGAAGCGGATAAAGCGGCCCTGTTCCCATGCATGCAGGGTCTGGGCGAAATACGGGCTGTCTGGCGCCTGGTTCAGCAAGCCCACGCTCAAACCCAGGGCCAGCAGCGCCAAGGAAGCGTTCACCCGCGCAGGAACCGGCGCCAGCGCCAGGGCCAACACCAAGGCCAAGACAGCGCCCGCACCGGTGGTGGGATTAAGCCAGGCCCAAGTGTGTCCGGGGCCCCAACTCAGCGCCGCCGACAAGCCGGTAGCGGCAAAGCCAACAGCCAGCACCAGCAGCACCAGCGCCACCCGGTGGCGCAGCGACTGCACCACGCAAAAGCCCAGCAAACAAGGCACCAAAAGGCCCAGCGCCACGCAGGCAAGCTCCGAGCTCGGCGCAAGTGCCGCGCTCACCGCTACTGGCGCGGGCCCCGGCGCCAGCGCACCCCAGGCCAGCAGCGCATCCACCGATTCGGCCAAACGGTTCCAGACCTGGCCCATGCCAAAGGGCACCGCCGCCGGATACAGCAAGGCGGCCGGCCAGGCCAACAGCAGCGCCAACACGCCGCGGGACTGGGGCGCCAGCCAGCGCCGCTGCCACGCGTCCCACCAGGCCAGCCAACCCGCGCGCGCCAGCGCCAGCGCCAGCAGCGCGCCCAAAGCAGCGCCTGCGGTGTTGAGCAGCCAATCCTCACGAGAGGCTACGCGCTGGGGCAAATAGCTTTGCAGGCTTTCCATCAGCAACGAGAGCCCACCAGCGCACAGCATGGCCCCCAGCACCGGCGCGCCCCGCTGGGTGCCACGCAGAATCAGCAAAACCAGCAAGGCGCCCAGCGGCACATAGCCCACCACGTTGAGCGCGACATCAAAGCCCGTCCAGTAGCGCGGCAGCGGCGCCCACAAAAAGGACCACGGTGCAATGCCTTGGTCGCGCCAATTGGCAAAGGGGTAAAGACTGGCGTACACCACCAGGGCGACGTACATCCAGGTGACGGGCCAGGCGGCGGACTTGCGCATGGCCCCGGCGACGCCTAGAAAGGTTTGATTACCACCAGCAGCACGGCGGCCACCAGCATCAGCACCGGCGCTTCATTGAACCAGCGAAACCACACGTGGCTGCGGTGCATGGCATCGGCCTCGAATTTGCGCAGGATGCGGGCGCAGGAATGGTGGTAACCCACCGCCAGCAGCACGACTGCGAGCTTGGCGTGCATCCAGCCGTTGCCCGGGCCCAGGCCCACGCCATACCAAAGCCACAAGCTCAAGCCCAGCGCCAAGGCCGGGACGGCCAGCAGGTTGCTAAAGCGCAGCAGCTTGCGCGCCATGAGCAAGAGACGCGCGCGTTCGGCCACCGAACCGGGCTCCACCATCGCCAAGTTGACAAAGATGCGCGGCAGGTAAAACAAACCGGCAAACCAGCTTGCGACAAAAACGATGTGGAAAGATTTGACCCAAAGCATGGGCAAAGTGTAGTCGCAGGCTGCCGGCGCGGTGCGCCATCCCGGGCACAGCAGGGGCGCGGGCAAAAAAAACCCCAGCACGTGGGCCGGGGTATTAAGCCTATTTGCTGTCACACATCAAGGCCCCGCTCAGGGAGGAAAAGCGGGGGACACCGAGGCGTCCAGACTCCAGAATATCAGAATTTCAATGAATACGACTAAAAAATATTCTTGTTTGTAAAAATGATACGTTTTTGCGTAAATCGGTTAATTCATTAGTTCATCCTCAGGCCGATGCCGCGCGGTTGTGGCGGGCCGTTTCGCCGAAACATCGCCGCAAGCCGCCAAAAGTCAGGCACAATTTTGCGCATGATCACTCCCGCACCCTTCCCCCTTGGCCGCCCGCGTCGCCTGCGCCGTGACACCTTCACCCGCAACCTGGTGCGCGAAAACGCACTCACCGCGCACGACCTGATTTACCCGGTCTTTGTGGTCGAGGGCCAGGGCCAGCGCGTGCCCATCCATTCCATGCCCGGGGTAGAGCGCCTGAGCCTGGACTTGCTGCTGCCCGTGGCCGAAGCCTGCGCCAAGCTCGAAATCCCGGTGATGGCGCTGTTTCCGGTGATTGACACCTCGCTCAAAACCTATGACGGCTCCGAGGCGCTCAACCCCGACGGGCTGGTGCCGCGCATCGTGCGGGCGCTGAAAAAAGAGTTTCCCGGGCTGGGCGTGATGACCGATGTGGCGCTGGACCCGTTTACCACCCACGGCCAGGACGGCCTGCCCGACACCCGCCCCGGCACTGAGGGCTACATCCTGAATGACGAGACCACCGCCGTGCTGGTGCAGCAGGCGCTCACGCAAGCGCGTGCCGGGGTAGACATCGTGGCGCCCAGCGACATGATGGACGGACGCATTGGCGCCATCCGCCAGGCACTGGAGGCCGAAGGCCTGGTGCACACCCGCATCATGGCCTACAGCGCCAAATACGCCAGCGCGTTTTATGGCCCGTTTCGCGACGCGGTGGGCTCGGCAGGCAACCTGGGCAAGGGCAACAAAAAGGTCTACCAAATGGACCCAGCCAACACCGACGAGGCGCTGCGCGAAGTGGCCATGGACATTGCCGAAGGCGCCGACATGGTGATGGTCAAACCGGGCATGCCCTATCTGGACGTGGTGCGCCGCGTCAAGGACGAGTTCAAGGTGCCGACCTTTGCCTACCAGGTGTCGGGCGAATACGCCATGCTCAAGGCCGCAGCGCAAAACGGCTGGCTGGACCATGACGCGGTGATGTTGGAGAGCCTGCTGGCCTTCAAGCGGGCCGGTGCCGACGGCGTGCTGACCTACTTCGCCCTGGACGCGGCGCGCGCGCTCAAGGCCTGATCACCCCCGGGCCCGGCAGTGCGCCGGGGCCAAGGAGCTTGTCGATGCGAATTTTTGCCATTCAGGGCGACACGGTGCAGGAAAGCGATTCGCTGCACAGCCTGCAAGACGGCGGTCTGCCGCCCCAGGGCTTTGTCTGGATTGCCTGCGAACGCGCCGAGTTTGAGGCCCAGCTGGCGCTACTGCAAGCCGCCTTGCAAGCCCTGTGCGGCCTGCAAGTGCTGGACCTGCATGTGATGGATCTGCTCAACACGCAGCTGCCTTCGCATTACGACTACACCTCGGAATACGACCTTTTGGTGTTTCGCCGACTGGCGGCGGGCGAGGGGGCTGAAGCGGCGCATGCCCACCACACCAAGCGCAGCGGGCCGCCGATCCTGCGGCACATTGACACCAGCCCGGTCGGCTTTGCCGTGATGGACCGGGTGTTGCTGACCGTTCACCCCGCCGACTGCGCGGTGCGCGACGGCTATGCAGCCAAGCTGCTGCTCAACGCCAGTGCCAAGTCGCACGCGGCCGGCGCCCATACGCCCAGCAGCTCGGCCGACCTGATGCTGCGCGTGGTCAACCACATGGTTGACGGCTACCTGGCCTTGCGCCGAGAACTCACGCGCCAGCTCGACCACTGGCAGGCGCAGCTGCTCAACCCCAAAACCCGTTTCAACAACTGGGCGTCG
Source organism: Burkholderiales bacterium (assembly GCA_947453585.1). Taxonomy (GTDB): domain Bacteria; phylum Pseudomonadota; class Gammaproteobacteria; order Burkholderiales; family Burkholderiaceae_C; genus Allorhodoferax. Next base: position 6,209 of record CANGHQ010000111.1, read on the forward strand.
CTGCTGGACGCGCGCTTGGCGCTGCACCAGCTCGACGAGGTGTGCGAAGACCAGCGCGCCAGCATCCAGGACTGGATCGAGGCGCTCAAGACCTGGCCCGACCCGCAGGGCGACGCCGCCCTGCGCGAGCGCGAGCTGCTGCAGGTGCGCAGCCGCGATGTGCTCGAGCACATTGAGCGGGTAG
>CANGHQ010000112.1 GCA_947453585.1 Burkholderiales bacterium
AGGAATTTTGGCGATTGAGGCGGCGCGCTGGCTGGATGCGAGCGTTCATACGGATCCGGTCGCGACGCGCAGCGGTAGCGCCGTCGCGCTGGCGCAGCGCCTGGGCATCAGTGAGCGCCACCTGCGCCGCATCTTTGCCGCACACTGGGGTGTGAGCCCGCTGCAGTACCTGCAAACCCAGCGCCTGTTGGTGGCCAAGCAATTACTCACCGACACCGACCTGGGCGTGGCGCAGGTCGCGCACCTGAGCGGCTTTGCCAGCCTGCGCCGTTTTAACGCGGTATTTGTGGCGCATTACCGTCTGCAGCCCACGGCGCTGCGCAAGGCCAGCGCCACCTCCACTACCAGCACCACCACGCCCAAAACTGCTGCACAGATTGGCGGCTTGCGACTGCAGGCCTGCTACCGCCCGCCCTACGACATTGGCGCGATGCTCGGCTTTCTGGGCCAGCGCGGCTTGGACGGCGTGGAATGGGTGGACGTGCCCAAGAGGGCAATCGCCCGCACCGTGGCCATTGCCACGCCGCACGAGCGCTTGCGCGGCTGGGTGCATTGCCAGTTTGACGAGCCGCAGCACCGCGTGGCTGTGACTGTTAGTGCGTCGCTCGCGCCCGTATTGCCGCAGGTGCTGGCACGTGCGCGCGCCTGGCTGGACCTGGACGCTGACCCGCTGGCCATCAATGCGGTGCTGGGCGCAGGCTTTCCTGGCCTAGACGGGCTGCGCGTGCCGGGCACGACCGACAGCTTTGAGCTGGCGGTGCGCGCCATCCTGGGCCAACAAGTGACGGTGGCGGCGGGCCGCACCTTTGCCCAGCGGCTGGTAGAGCGCTGGGGCGAAGTGGTAGCCACGCCCTGGCCGGGCTTGAACAAGCTGTTTCCCAGCGCGCAGGCGCTGGCCGGGGCCGAGCCGCAGGAACTGGGCGCCTTGGGCCTGGTGCGGCAGCGCCAGCAAGCCCTGATCGCCTTGGCGCAGGCGGTACGCCAGGGGCAGATCGACCTCACGCCCGGCGCCGATGTCGCCGCCACCCTGGCGCAGTTGCAGGCGCTGCCCGGCATTGGCCCTTGGACGGCCAACTACATCGCCATGCGCGCACTGCGCTGGCCCGACGCCCTGCCCGCCAGTGACGTTGCGCTGCACAACGCATTCGGAGTGCGACAGTCCAAATCACCGGCGCTGGAACTAGAACGCGTTTTTGCGGCGTGGAAGCCCTGGCGCAGTTACGCAGTCATCCGCGCCTGGCATACGCTAGCCCACCCCGCAGCAACCACACTATGAAACTCTTAAAGCCCCTACCCGTCCGTACCCGCTTCGACAGCCCCCTGGGCCCCATGACCCTGGCCGCCAACAGCCAAGGCTTGTGCGGCGTCTGGTTCGACGGCCAAAAGCACCAGCCCGACCCGCAAGCCTGGCCGCAAGACGCGGCGCACCCGGTGCTGCTGCAAGCCCAGGCCCAACTGGCCGAATACTTTGCCGGTCAGCGCCGCGTGTTCGAGCTGCCACTGGATTTGGGCGCAGGCACCGAATTTCAGCAAACCGTGTGGCGCGGCCTGATACAAATTGCGTCCGGCACCACCACTGCCTATGGCGAACTGGCCCGGCGCATAGGCGCACCGCTGGCGGTGCGCGCCCTGGGCGCTGCCGTGGGGCGCAACCCGATTTCCATCATCGTGCCCTGCCACCGCGTGGTAGGCGCGGGCGGCGCACTGACCGGCTATGCTGGTGGGTTGGACCGCAAGACGGCCCTGCTTCGCCTTGAGCACCTTGAAAGTAATTTGTGACCCCTGCCTCCCCCCACCCTGCCACCTGGATTGTTGAATTTATTGCGCTGGCGGCCATTTGGGGTGCCTCGTTTTTGTTCATGCGCATAGGCACCGTGGCCTTTGGGCCGGTGGCCACGGCTGGTTTGCGGGTAGGGATTGCGGCGGTTTTTTTGCTCCCTATCCTGCTGCTGCGCGGCCATGCTGCGAGTTTGCGCCAGCACTGGAAGCTGGTGTTTTTGGTGGGCCTGACCAATTCGGCCATTCCTTTTGTGTGTTTTACCTACGCGCTGCAGTCGATCACCATCGGCCTGTCCTCGCTGATTAACGCAACCGTGCCGCTGTTTGGCGCAGCAGTGGCCTGGGTCTGGCTGAAAGACCGACCTACGGGTTCGCGCGTCGTTGGCCTAGCGATTGGCTTTATCGGCGTGGGCATGCTGGCCTGGGACAAGGCGAGCTTTCGGCCAGACGCCTCGGGCCTGTCCAGCGGTTGGGGCGTGCTGGCCTGCTTGTTTGCCTGCTTGTGTTACGGCGTGTCGGCCAGTTTTACCAAGCGCTACATGGCGGGGCTGCCATCGCTGGTGTCAGCCACGGGCAGCCAAATGGGCGCGGCCCTGGCGCTGCTGCCGCTGACCTGGTGGTTCTGGCCGGAGCAGGCCGTGGCGCCGCAGGCCTGGCTGGCGGTGCTGGCGTTGGGCGTGGTGTGCACCGGCCTGGCCTACATCCTGTTTTTCCGGCTGATTGAGCGCGCGGGTCCGGCCAAAGCGTTGTCGGTCACTTTTGCCATTCCGGTGTTTGCCATCGTTTACGGCGTGGTGCTGCTGGGCGAGGCCGTGACCCCCTGGATGCTGGGCTGCGGCCTGGTGATTGTGCTGGGCACCACGCTGTCCACCGGCATGTGGCGCCTGCCCCGTGGGCCGGGCAAACCACAAGGCTACTGAATGGCGCTTGCCATTACGTTGATGCTCAAGGCCAGCACCAGCATATTGAATGAGAACGCAATTACGCCGTGCAATAGCGTCCAGTGGCGCATGATTTTGGACGTAACTACCACGTCTGACACCTGCGAAGTCATGCCGACTACAAAGGCGTAGTACAAGAAGTCCAGGTAATCGGGCGCTGCCGATCCGGGAAAGTTCAGGCCCGAGCCTTTGCTCGCGAGCTGTCCGTGCTCCCGGTAATAGACGTGCGCGTAACGAAACGCAAACGTGGTTTGCATGAGCAACCACGAGCACGCCAGCGCACACATGGACAAGGCCATATGCGCGAGTCGCTCGGCGCGCGACCAATCTTTGACGTATTGCAGCATCAGCACGATGGCGACCATGCTGGCCAGCACGGACAGCAGCAACACACCCAGCAACACCACGCCCGGAGGGTCTTGCGCCTGGGCCCGCGCCCGGGTGCGCTGCGCGTCGCAGCTCGCAGCCAACCACCACGACAGCAACAGATAAGCAAAACTTCCCACCGACCACGCCAGCAGCGCATGCGATGCGGCAGCCAGCGGCACCGGTACGGCGCCAGCCACCACTCCTACCAGCGCGCCGTACAACAGGCGGCGTTTCGCGCTGGCCTCAAACAAATGGTTTTTCATGGTGCTTAGGTCAAAAAATATTCAGCCGCGCGGATGGTGCGCTGCGTGCAGCTGCGCCAGGCGCTCGCGCGCCACATGGGTGTAAATCGTGGTGGTGGAAATATCGGCGTGGCCCAAGAGCAGCTGTACCGCGCGCAAATCGGCGCCGTGGTTGAGCAAATGGGTGGCAAAGGCGTGGCGCAAGGTGTGGGGCGACAGCGCAGAGCGTATGCCTGCGGCCAGCGCATATTTTTTGACCACCATCCAGAACATCACCCGCGACATGGCGCTGCCCGCGTGCGCGCCTTTGGTGGTAACAAACAAATCGTCGGTCTGCTTGCCGGCCAGCAGCTCGGCGCGGGCACCGGCCAGGTACTGGCGCAGCCACTGGCTGGCCACTTCACCAAAGGGAACGAGGCGCTCTTTGGCGCCTTTGCCCAGCACGCGCAGCACGTTGTCGTTGATGCCCAGGTTCAGGATTTTGAGGTCTACCAGCTCGCTCACGCGCAAGCCGCTGGCGTACATCAGCTCCAGCATGGTGCGGTCGCGCACGCCCAGGGCGGTGGACACGTCGGGCGCGGCCAGCAGCGCTTCCACTTGCGCCTCGCTCAGGCTTTTGGGCACGCGCAGCGCCTGCTTGGCGGCTTGTAATTTAAGCGTGGGGTCGGTATGGATGCGGCCCTCGCGCAGCGCCCAGCGAAAGAAGCGCTTGAACACGGTCAGGCGCCGGTTGGCGGTGGTGGCCTTGGTGGTAGCGTGCTGGGCCGAAAAATAGCCAAACAGGTCCGCTTCCGCGCAAAGCAGCAGCGGCGCGCCCTGGCGGTGGGCGAACAACTGGTTGAGGTCGCGCCGATAGGCTTCCAGCGTATTTTTTGAGAGGCCTTCTTCGAGCCACAGGGTGTCGATGAAGGCATCTACCGATTCGTCGCTGGCTGGCGGCGCGGCCAAGCCTGCGGGCGCGGTCTTCAAACGTGCGTCCGGCCTTGGCACGCTCAATCGAGCTGCAGCTTGGCGGACTCGACCACCTTTTTGTAGACCGCGTATTCCGCCCGGATTTGCTCGGCAAACTGCTCGGGCGTGTTGCCGATGACGATGGAGCCGGTGTCTTCAATGCGTTTTTTGACCGCCGGGTCTTCCAGGGCTTTGCGCACGGCGGCGTTCACCTTATCGACCACCTCTTTGGACAGGCCCTTGGGGCCGTAAATTCCATAAAAGGCCATGCGGTTGACCGGCTCCAGCCCGACTTCCTTGAAGGTTGGCACATTGGGCAACTGGCTTAGTCGCTGGGGCGCCGCCACCACGATGGGCACCAGGCGGTTCGCCATGATGTAGGGCAGCGCGGAGGGCAGATTGTCAAACATGATGGGCACCTGGCCGGCGATGGTGTCGTTGAGCGCCGGCCCGGCGCCCCGGTAAGGAATGTGCGTGACAAACACACCCACCAGATTTTTGTACAGCTCCATCTGCATGTGGCCAATGCCGCCGGTGCCCGAGGAGGAGTACGAATGCTGGCCTGGATGCTTTTTCAGCTCGGCCACGAAGCCCTTGTAATCCTTGGCAGGAAAGCCGGGGTGAACCGCAATCACATTGGGCGTAGCCGCGATGTTGATGATGGGCGTGAAATCGGTCAGCGGGTTGTAGGGGGTTTTGGGATTGATGGCGGGGTTGGACGCCACGGTGGAAACCGTGGCGATGCCCAGCGAATAGCCGTCCGGTGCGGACTTGGCCGTGTCGCTGGCCCCCACTACGCCGCCGCCGCCGGCCTTGTTTTCCACCACCACCGGCTGCCCCAGCGCCTTGCCCAAAGGTTCGGCAATCACGCGGGCAATGATGTCGGTCGTGCCACCCGGCGCAAAGGGCACTTGAAGCTTGATCGCTTTGACGGGATAGGACTGCGCCCAAGCGCTGTGCAAGGGAGCAATGCTGGCGGCCACAAGGCCAACAAGGATGAGGCGTCGGTAAGGCATGGTGAACTCCCTGGATCTTGGATGGTTTACGAGTCCAATGGTACATCCGTGCCGTGCCCGGCCACGCTGGTCCGCCGCGGAGGCGCTGTTATCCTCGGGCGGTGAATTACGCTTCCCTTCTTGTCCCTGAATTTTCGCTGATCTTGCTGGGTTTTCTGCTCTGCAAATTCACCCCCCTGAACCGCAGCGTCTGGAGCCAAGTGGACGCGCTCGTTTACTACCTGCTGTTTCCCACCCTGCTGTTTCACTCCATCATCAAGAGCCCGCTGGACCTGGGCGCCGCGTCCCGGCTCGTAGGCGCGGGCTGGACCGTGATTGCGGTGGGCATTGCGCTGGCCTATGCCATTCCCTGGTTGCCAGGACTGCGGGGCCATATTCCGGCGCGCGACCATGCGGCGTCGGCGCAGGTGGCGTTTCGCTTCAATTCCTTTATCGGACTGGCCTTGGCCGAGCGCCTGGCCGGGCCGGCAGGTTCACTGGAAATCGCGGTGCTGATTGGCGTGTGTGTGCCGCTGGTCAATATCGCGGCCGTCTGGCCTATGGCGCACGGTGGCGCGCGGGGCTTGGGGCGCGAGCTTGCTCGCAATCCGCTGATCATTGCCACCGTTTCGGGCCTGTTGGCCAACTTGGCAGGCCTGGGCCTGCCCGAGTGGCTGGTGCCCACCTTCAACCGCGTGGGCGGCTCGGCGCTGGCGCTGGGCCTGATGGCCGCTGGCGCGGGCATTCAACTCGGCGCCTTGGCCCGGGCCAAATTGCTGGCGGTCGCGGTGCTGTCCATACGCCACCTGGTGCTGCCGCTGGTGGCGTTGGCTGCCGCCTATGCCTTTGGCCTGAGCCATTCGCAGGCCACCATTTTGCTGGCCTATGCGGCGCTGCCCACGGCGGCGAGCTGCTATGTGCTGGCCAGTAAAATGGGCTTTGACGGCGCGTATGTGGCCAGTCTGGTGTCACTGTCCACACTGCTGGGCATGCTCAGTCTGCCCTTGGCGCTGGGGGTGTTGCGGCCGCTGTACGGGGTATGAGTACCGCGCCAGGGCCGTGGCGATAAAAACAGCGATCACGCACACTTTCC
>CANGHQ010000113.1 GCA_947453585.1 Burkholderiales bacterium
GCCAATCATGTCCATGGTGATCACCTTTTACATCCCTGCTGAAAGTTTCAGCAGGACAGTTGAACACCCCTGTCAATTTTGGATCGGCACTCTCGCTTTTAAGCTGTCAATTTTCGGTCGGCGTCAACATTCTTAGTGTTCAGAATAGTGAATGGGTTGTAGGTGAGCGACGGGGTCCTGCGCTCCGCATGAGCGTTGTGCGCCTCGTTCTGGATCGCGTTGTTGACCGCGGCGGTCGCCCAGCGGCCCATGGCCTCTGCCGCGGTCCGGTGCCCTTTGGACACCGCATGCAAGTCGAACCGATCGAGCACCTCCTGGCCAGTGATCATCCGGACTTTGCGATCTTCCCAATCGTCGAACTTGTCGCGGGCCTTGACGATCGAGTCAAGCGAATTCTTCTTTATCGGTCGGGCGCGGCCCTTCAGGTCGGCGATGTACCGGTCCCACACCATCTCAAAGGTCAGCTCGGAAGCTTCGATTTCGTCCGCGATCCGGTTGGGGTTGGTTCCGTGCCTTACGGCAATTGCAATTTTGTCGAGAGCCTCGGCGCGCGCCTTGGACAATGACATGATCGCATCGCCCCCGCGCTTTCCCCACGCCAGGCCAACATCAATCTTGAGCTTTTTGCCCCGGACCAGCTTCTCGACCAGATAGACCGATGCTCTCGCGCCTACCCTGACAGCGAAGCCCGGCGGAGCCAACCTGTTCGAGTCATAGACTAGATAATTGGGCTTGTCGGTCTTCCTCCACTCAACTCCTTTTTCGCCCTGCACAGGCGCATTGTCGAGGGACAACTTTTGGACGATGGTGTCTGTCAATGCGAGCTTCATGCGAATTCCTTGGCTGGACTTGGCGGACTACGAAGGGGCTGCGCCGCCAAGTTGGCTGAATTTTAGGCCTAAAGAAGAACTTGGCGGCGACTTGGCGGCAAATTTGGCGGATCGACATGGCGCGTTAGAGACACAACACAGCACAACATGGCACGTTAGAAAAAAATGGAATCGCCCTCTGAAAACAACAAGAAAACCAGCTCTTCCCAGAGGGAAACGCAGGAAAGCGCGAAGGACTTTTCCGCCCACACGCCCATGATGCAGCAGTACCTGGGGCTTAAAGCGGACTATCCCGAGACATTACTGTTCTACCGCATGGGCGACTTTTACGAGATGTTTTTTGCGGACGCAGAAAAAGCCGCTCGCCTGCTGGACATCACCCTGACGCACCGGGGCCAGAGCGCGGGCCAGCCCATTCCCATGGCTGGCGTGCCTTTTCATGCGATGGAAGGCTATTTGGCCAAACTGATACGCCAGGGCGAATCGGTGGCGATTTGCGAGCAAGTAGGCGAAGTAGGCGGCAAAGGGCCGGTCGAGCGCAAGGTGGTGCGCGTAGTCACCCCCGGCACGCTGACCGACGCCGAGTTGCTCAATGAAAAGTCGGAGTCACTTCTCTTGGCCGTGCACCAGGGCGCGCGCAACCGCTGCGGCCTGGCCTGGCTCAGCGTCACCCAAGGCGTGGTGCACTTGGGCGAATGCGCCACCGACGAAGTGGCCGACTGGGTGGGGCGCCTCTCCCCCAGCGAACTGATTTACAGCGCAGGCGCCAGCAACGCCTTCGAAGACCGGCTTAAACGCCTGCGCAATGGCACCGCCCTGTCGCTCACGGCGCGGCCCGAATGGCAGTTTGACGGCGCGCTGGGCGAGCGCAAGCTGCAAGAAGTGTTGCAAGCCGCCACCCTGGCCAGCTGGAACGCCCAAGACCTGCCGCTGGCCCACGCCGCCGCCGCCGCCCTGCTGGGTTACGCCGAACACACCCAGGGCCGGGCGCTGGCGCACATCAGCGGCCTGGAAGTACAGCGTAATGGTGAGCTGATCGACCTGCCCCCCAGCACCCGGCGTAACCTGGAAATTGTGCAAACCCTGCGCGGCGAAGATGCACCCACGCTGTTCTCGTTGCTCGACACCTGCATGACCGGCATGGGTAGCCGCCAGCTCAAAAACTGGCTGCTACAACCCCGGCGCGACCGCCGCCAGGCCAAAGAGCGCCTGCAAGCCTTGGCAGCGCTGCGCGCAGACACCCGCTACAGCACCACATTAGCCGCCGCCCTGCGCGCCCAAATCAAGGGCAGCGCCGATGTGGAACGCATCACTGCGCGCCTGAGCCTGCGCCAAGTGCGCCCGCGCGAGTTGGTGGGTTTGGTGCAAACGCTCGCGCGCAGCGAGGCGCTGGCCCATGCGCTGGCCGGTTTTCAAGCCGACCAGGAATCACTCACCGGCCTGGGCACAGCGGGAACCCTGTTGGAACGCATTAGCACCGACTTGATGCCGCCCCACGACTGCGCCGCCCTGCTTCTGCGTGCCATTGCGCCCGAGCCCGCAGCACTGGTGCGCGACGGCGGCGTGATCGCCAGCGGCTTTGACACCGATCTGGACGAGCTGCGCGCCATCCAGACCAACTGCGACGCTTTTTTGCTCGACTTGGAAACGCGTGAACGCGCACGCACAGGCATTGCCAATTTGCGCGTGCAGTTCAACAAGGTACATGGTTTTTATATTGAAGTGACCCAAGGCCAGGCCAGCAAAGTGCCCGACGACTACCGCCGCCGCCAGACCCTGAAAAACGCCGAGCGCTTCATCACCCCCGAACTCAAGGCCTTTGAAGACAAAGCCCTAAGCGCCCAAGAGCGCGCCCTGGCCCGCGAAAAATGGCTGTTTGAACAAGTGCTTGACGCCTTGCAGGCCTTTGTGAGCCCGCTCACGCGCCTGGCGCGCGCGCTCGCGGCGCTGGATGCGCTGTGCGCCCTGGCCGAGCGCTCGCTCACCCTGGGCTGGTGCGCGCCGCAGTTTGTCGAGCACCCCTGCATCGAAATATCCCAGGGCCGCCACCCGGTGGTGGAGTCGCGCCTGGCTGAACTGAGCAGCGGCAACTTCATTGCCAACGACACGCAGCTCGGCCCCCGCCAACGGCTGCAGGTGATTACCGGCCCCAATATGGGCGGCAAATCCACCTATATGCGCCAAGTGGCGCTCATCGTGCTGCTGGCCAGCGTGGGCTCACATGTGCCCGCCAGCGCCTGCCGCCTGGGGCCGATTGACGCCATCCACACCCGCATTGGCGCCGCCGACGACCTGGCCAACGCGCAATCGACCTTTATGCTGGAAATGGTGGAAGCCGCGCAAATTTTGCACAGCGCCACGCCACAGTCGCTGGTGCTGATGGACGAGATTGGCCGGGGCACGTCCACCTTTGACGGCCTGGCCCTGGCCAGCGCCATTGCCACCCAGTTGCACGACAAAACCCAGGCCTTTTGCCTGTTTGCCACGCATTACTTTGAGCTCACCGAGTTTCCGGCCAGCCACCACGCCGCGGTGAATGTGCATGTGAGCGCCGCCGAATCGGGCCGGGACATCGTGTTTTTGCATGCCATCGAGCCCGGGCCGGCGAGCCGCAGCTACGGCGTGCAAGTGGCGCGCCTGGCGGGCATGCCTGCGGCAGTGCTCAATCAGGCCCGGCGCACCCTGGACGCACTAGAGGCCCAGTCCACCGAATCGCGCGCCCAAGTAGATTTGTTTGCCGCGCCACCCTTGGAGGCACTGGCCGCCCCCAGCGCGGTAGAAGCAGCCGTCGCCGCCCTCAACCCCGACTCCATGAGCCCGCGCGAGGCCATGGATGCGATTTACCAGCTCAAGGCGCTGATCGGGCGCTAGGGTTAGAAGGGGAGTGCGGCCTGTTTGCGTATGTGCGTTCTGGACACCAGCGATAGCAGCGCTCGTTTGTGCTTGCCTTGCGTAAACGGTGGCTTTTACGCAGCAACGCTGCGCGCACGCTTAGTGTCGCGTTTCAAGCGAATTTCCACCGTCCGACCAACAGCGCTTGCCGCCTTGATCAGGGTATCGAGCTGGATGGACAAGTTGCTCGGATCCAAGACGCGGTCCAGCTGGGATCGGCTGGTAGCCATGCGCTGGGCCATCCTCACTTTGCTGAGTTTTCCGCTTTGCATGGCCTCATCAAGCTGCTCGGACAAGGCCCGCTTTAATGCGCGTGCTTGTGTCTGTTCAAAGATGCCTTCCTCTTGCAGAAAGTCATCGAAATTGCCACCGGTGTGGGGGTTAGATTTGCTTGCTTTGGCCATTTTTCCACTCCTTCAAGCGTTTGACTGCCAGTTCAATATCAGACGGGTTTGTTTGCTGGGTCTTTTTTACAAAGGCGTGCAACAAAATCATTTCAGCCCCCTCAACAGCAAACAAAACCCTCGCGATTCGGTTGCCCATTTTGCTGCGCACCTCCCAGACCGACCCGCGCAGGTGATCCACACGGGGTTTGCCTATGGGCCATTTGTATTGCACATAAGCGATGTCCTCGCCCACCGCTTGTCGATCCGTCTTGTCCAAAGCCTTGAGCCATTCGCGCACAGGCTCGTCTCCACTGGCGGAACGGTAAAAGAAGGCGGGAATCTTTCGCGGCGGCGACATGGCAGAAATTGTACCCTAAAAGGTTCATTTTTAAGCGCATTTTGACGGTGTTACTTTGAACGCGTGCGCACTGGACTCCGTCCTAAAACCACCCCGAAGGCATTTAGGCCAGGGAAAGTGTTCGATGTTGCAGCGGCTACTGTCTGCCAAGACAGTGGCGCGCCGCAAGCACCCGAAGGCTTGAATTACTTCAAACGCGGCGCAGACCCCAGTTCGCGCAGCAGCGCGTCGTAGCTGGAACCCAGTTCTGGATCAATTTCTTGCAGCGATGCGCCTATGGCCGCAGGCGCTGGGTCTTGCGCCATGACGGCAGAAACGGCGTGCACTTCTTTGGCCATCGGAATTGCGGGAGCGACCGGCGCCGGGCTGCTTGCCTTGGCCGCTGGCGCATCCAAGTCCCCAAAGCCCTGCAAACCCCGCAGGCTGCTGGACAAATTGCCAAACATGGCCGCGACCTCGGGCGTGGGCAGGGGCGCCACGGTGGTGGTCGGGGCGCGCAGCTTGAGCAGCGCATAAGAGAAAAGCGCACCCACCAGCAAGACCGCGCTCAGGCAAAGCCACAGCGCCCACACGGCACTGGCGTCTGCAGGGTGCATTTGCAGCAAGGCGCCCAGCTCGGTGCCAAAAGTGCGCCAGGGCAAAGCCTGCAGCCAGTGCGCCGCGTCCGTCCAAAAGGCGGGCGTCCAGGCCAGAGCCGTGACCAGCAGACAGAGATTGAGCACAGCGGCCCACAAGGTGGCGATAAAAAACATGGCTTTGGCTGTCGCGGATGGGGCTTATTTGAACTCTTGCACCAGCTTGTCGTGCAACAAGCTGGCCAGATGCGCGCGCGCCTGGGCGATTGCCAGCGCCTCTTGCTCGGCGTCCACCGAATCGGCAGCCATGTCCACCAGCTTTTGTTTGAGACGCACGATTTGCGCCTGGGTGTCTTGCAAAGCAGTTTGCAGGTGCGTTTCGCGGGCGGTGTGCTGGTCGAGTTCGGCCAGCAGCTCCAGCGTCTGCTGCAAGAAAAACTTGTTTTTGCGCCCGTGCTGCAGGTCAGTGCGACTCAGGAACACCTGCATTTGTTGCGCCAGGTTTTGGTAGGCGGGGGCCGGGGCGTGCACCCGCTCGCCAGGTGCATTGACCGAGTCCACCAGTCCCCAAGCCGCCTCTGCAGGCGCGGTGGGCGTAGCTGGGGCTGGGGCAGCAGCCTGCGCATCGGGGTGGTTCAACGGGCCTTCGGACATGGACACAGCGTATTCGGGAGGGGTAAAAGGTGGATGTTTGGCAAAGCGGTCCGGGCAAGAAACGCGCTGTTAAAGCGGCTGCCTCGGCCCAAACCCTTGAACGACCGATTCTAGCGACGCACTGCGGGCGCACCTTGGAGACAGCGCGCGCGGCAGCCACGCAGGCACCGTGCCCGGTTTTGCGCCCTGACGCGCACGGGTGCACCGATAATCCCGGGCTTTGCTTCTAAAAACATTCGTTGCCCATGACTTATTGCGTCGCCATCAAACTTAACGCCGGCCTGGTGTTTCTCTCGGACTCGCGCACCAACGCCGGCCTGGACCAGATCAACACCTTTCGCAAGATGATCGTCTATGAAAAGGCCGACGACCGCTTTATGGTGTTGCTCTCCGCCGGTAACCTGAGCATTGCGCAGTCGGTGCGCGAGATTTTGCAGGTCGAGCAGCTCAAGGAAAACGGCGACGCCGCAGGCACCACCATCTGGAATGCCACCAGCATGTTTGACGCCGCCCGCGTGCTGGGCGCGGCCATCCGCCGGGTTTACCAGCGCGACGCTGAGTCGCTCAAGCAAGCAGGCATGGATTTCAACGTGTCCCTGATTTTTGGCGGCCAAATTGCCGGCGAAGGCATGCGCTTGTTCCAGGTGTATTCGGCAGGCAACTTTATCGAGGCC
>CANGHQ010000114.1 GCA_947453585.1 Burkholderiales bacterium
AACCGCCTTGTAAGCGGTAGGTCATCAGTTCGAATCCGATAATCGGCACCACCCTTCAAAAGCCTGACTTGTTCAGGCTTTTTTTATTGCGTGCGCGAACTGAGCAGACGCGCAAAGAGCGTCAAAGAACGCGTTCCGACTATTTGCATGTGGATGTGTGGAGTGCATCGGCTGCTTCATCGAAGTGCCGTAGACTCAGGCTGCTGGAGCCGTTGATTTTCTTTCTCACTTTCTTGCTTTGCTTGCCTGCCAACCGCGAGGTTGACAAAAGAAACAGAGAAGAAAATTGGTGCCCAGGAAGGGACTCGAACCCCCACGATGTTACTCGCTAGTACCTGAAACTAGTGCGTCTACCAATTCCGCCACCTGGGCATTTCAGGAAAGAGAGTGATTGTATCAAACAAGTTAGCCAAACCAGCGGATTGCTGGACGAAGTTGAAGGTGTTGTTCAAGGACACCGTGATGGACACGGTTTTGTGTCGCGCGATGACGGCGGCCCGGACATCTATTTGCCCCCCAACGAAATGCGCGCCGTGCTGCACAAAGACCGCGTCAAGGCGCGCATTGTGCGCAGCGACCGCAAGGGTCGGCCCGAAGGCCGGGTGCTCGAAATTGTCGAGCGCTCGACCCAGCCCATCATTGGCCGCTTGCTGCAAGAAAGCGGCGTGTGGCTGGTGGCGCCCGAGGACAAGCGTTACGGCCAAGACATTCTGATTCCGCGCGGCGGCACGGGCAACGCCAAGACCGGCCAAGTCGTGGTGGTGCAACTCACCGAGCCACCAGCCTTGTTTGGCCAGCCCGTGGGCCGGGTGCAAGAGGTGCTGGGCGAGGTGGACGACCCCGGCATGGAGATTGAAATCGCGGTGCGCAAATACAGCGTGCCGCATGAGTTTTCGCTTGCGTGCATTGCGCTGTCCAAAACGCTGCCCGACGCGGTGCGACCCCAAGACCACGCCCATCGCGTTGATCTGACGGACGTCCCGCTGGTCACGATTGACGGCGAAGACGCGCGCGATTTTGACGACGCGGTGTATTGCGAGCCTGCCAGCCAAGGCCGCGGCAAATCGGCTGTGAAGGGCTGGCGTTTGCTGGTGGCGATTGCCGATGTGAGCCACTATGTGGAAAACGGCTCAGCGATTGACATTGACGCCTACGACCGGGCCACGAGCGTGTACTTTCCGCGCCGGGTCATCCCCATGTTGCCCGAGAAGTTGTCCAACGGCCTGTGCTCCCTCAAGCCCGAAGTCGAGCGCTTGTGCATGGTCTGCGACATGTTTGTCACGCTCGAGGGCGAAGTCACGGCCTACCAGTTTTACCCGGCCGTGATGTGGAGCCATGCGCGCTTTACCTATACCGAAGTGGCAGCGATTTTGGGCAACACGCGCGGACCCGAGGCGCAAAAGCGCAAAGCCCTGGTTGGCGACTTGCTGAATTTGCACGGTGTGTATGAATCGCTGCTCAAGTCGCGCCAGCGCCGTGGCGCCGTGGACTTTGAGACCACCGAGACGCAAATCGTGTGCGACGAGACTGGCCGTATTGAGAAGATCGTGCCGCGCACCCGCAACGTGGCGCACAAGCTGATTGAAGAGGCCATGCTAGCCGCCAACGTCTGCAGTGCGGACTTCATTGCGCAAAGCAAGCACGCTGGCCTGTTCCGGGTGCACGAGGGCCCCACGGTTGAGAAGGTCGAGGCCTTGCGCGCTTACCTCAAAGCCATGGGCATTGGCATGACCATCAGCGATACGCCCAAGCCGGGCGAGTTCCAGATGATTGCTGCGGCCACCAAAGACCGGCCTGACGCCGCGCAGATCCATTCCATGCTGCTGCGTTCCATGCAGCAGGCGATTTACACGCCGGGCAACAACGGCCACTTTGGCCTGGCCTTTGACGCCTACACCCACTTCACCAGCCCGATTCGGCGCTACCCCGATTTGCTGGTGCACCGCGTCATCAAGGCGGTGCTGGCCAACGCCAAATACCATTTGCCGGTGCTGCCCATGCCGGGCGAGGCGCACGCCAAGCTGGCGCGCCGCCTGGAAAAAGGCAAGGCCGCCAAGGCGCAAGAGCCGGGCGCCAAGCCCAAAAAAGCCAGCGCCGAGAACCTGGCCTGGGAGGCCGCCGGCCTGCATTGCAGCGCCAACGAGCGCCGCGCCGACGAGGCCAGCCGCGACGTGGAAGCCTGGCTCAAATGCAAGTACATGTACGAGCATTTGGGCGAGGAATACAGCGGCGTGGTCACTTCGGCCACCTCGTTTGGCCTGTTTGTGACGCTCGACGCGATGTACGTCGAAGGCCTGGTGCACATCACCGAGCTGGGCGGCGAATACTTCCGCTTTGACGAAGTGCGCCAGGAACTGCGTGGCGAGCGCACCGGCATGCGCTACGCCATCGGCACCCGGGTGGACATCCAGGTCAGCCGCGTGGACCTGGACGGCCGCAAGATCGACTTCCGCCTAGTGCAAAACGGCCAGCCGCTCACGTCTAAGACTTTGCTCGACAAGGGCTCAGACACCGAACGAAGCCCGCGCAGCCGCGAGCTAGGACCTGCGCGTGGTAAGTCGGGCAAGGGTGGCAGCGCCAAGGCGCCCATGGCAGAAAAGAAGGCTGCCGCCAAAAGCAAGACGCCGCGCAAGCGGCGTTAGACAGGTTTTAGCTAGGCCGCAGCAAAAACACGCCAGCATCGCGCCGCAGCGGCGCGGCCAGGCGTTGCACCAAGAGCCGGTAGGTGTCAAGGTCAAAGGCCAGGCGCTGGCGGGTTTGCAGGGCTTCTGCCAGGTCGGTCTCGTCGTGCACCGTGGCAACGTGGCACCACTGGTCGAAGACGTGAATGTCGGTGCGCTCGGTGCGGGCGTCAAATTCGCGCACTGCCACGGGCGCGGGGTGAGGCCAGGCCTGCAGGCGGCGCTGGGCCAGCGCCATTTGCAGGCGCAGGCGGTGGACCGCCGCGCTTTCGCGCCCGGCGCACACGCCCTTGCACTTTCCTATCTGGCTGGCAAAGCAGGCGCCTTTGCCAGACTCCAGGCCGAGCGCCTGCGGGCACAGGCCGTGGTTGTCGCAGAGGGTGCGAAGAGCGTCCGTGGCCTGGCGTTTGGAGCGGTACACGCCATAGAGCTGGTGCAGCGTGCCGGGGTGCTGCGCGTCCAGGCCCACCAGGCGCAACAGCGGACGGGCGTTAGGGTCGTCGGACAGTTCCCAGGCGCTCAGGCCCTTGTTTTGGCGCAGCTGGCGGTTGTGGATGGGCTGCATCGACTTGACCAGGCGCGCTTCCAACAGCAGAGCGCCCAATTCACCTGCTGTTTCACGCCACTCCACGCGGCGGATTTCTTGCAGGATGCGCATTTCGCGGGCCTGTTTGGTGGACGCCTGAAAGTGCGACAGCACGCGCGTGCGCATGTGAATGCTTTTGCCCACGTAAAGCGGAATCTCGCCTTCGCCATAAAACAGGTAGACGCCGGGCGTGTCGGGGATGTCGTGGATGGGGGTTTCGAGTTGTGGCGGCACGCTGGCGCTGCCTTGGAGCAGGGCGGCGGCCTCGCGCTGCAGGGCGTCCAGGCCCAGTTCGCGCTGCGCCACTTGCAGCCAGGCCAGCACCACGTCCACGTCGCCCATGGCGCGGTGGCGCGCCAGCGTTTGTAGGCCGTGGCGCTGCAAAATCGCGTCCAGCCCGTGGCCCTTGTGCTGCGGATACAGCTTGCGTGACAGGCGCACGGTGCACAGGGTTTTGACCTTGAGCGCGTGGCCCATGCGCTCAAGCGACTGGTGCACAAAACCGTGGTCAAAGCGCACGTTGTGGGCCACAAACACCGCGTCGTCCAACAACTCGAGCAACTGGCGCGCCACGTCTTCAAAGGGCGGCGCGTCTTGCACCATGGCGTCGGTGATGCCGGTCAGGCTTTGGATAAAGGGCGGAATGCGACAGCCGGGGTTGACCAAGCTGCTCCAGCGCGCCACTTCCACGCCGTGCTCAATACGCACGGCGGCGATTTCGGTAATGCGGTCGTGTTGTGCGTTGCCGCCTGTGGTTTCCAGGTCGAGCATGACGTAGCAGGGCAGCATGGCGGCAGCGTCAGTGATTAACAAAACATCAGGGCCAGCCAGGCCGGGTCGTCAAGCAGATTGATGGCGCCATAGATGCCAAAGCGATAAGTCCAGCCTTGCAGCAGCTCTAGTCGTTCACTCCAGTTCGAGGCAATAAACAACTCCAACGCCAGCACGGGTGGCGGCTTGGCGCGCTGCAATTGCATCAAATGTCGAAGGCGTGAAAGCCAAATACCCCGGCGCGCCGGTCGGCAAAAAAGCGCTCCAGCGTGTCTTTGACGGTGCGAAAGGCAATCTCGTCCCAGGGAATGTCGGCCTCGTCAAACAGCAGCGCCTCTTGCGTCTCGGTGCCCGGATTGAACACGTCGCTCAGCAGCTCAGCGCGGTAAAACATATGCACCTGCCCCACCCGTGCCACGTTCACCAAAGAAAACAGCGCTTGCAGCGCAAATTCGGCACCGGCTTCTTCCACGGTTTCGCGGGCGGCGCCGTCGGCCGTGGTTTCGCCCATTTCCATAAAGCCGGCCGGCAGCGTCCACTTGCCTAGGCGTGGCTCAATATTGCGTTTGCACAGCAAGACCTTGTCGCCCCAGACCGGAATCGTGCCCACCACGTTGAGGGGGTTGACGTAATGCACCGTGGTGCAGGCCGGGCAGACCGCGCGCACCTTGGTGTCGCCGTCGTCGGGCAGGCGGTGTTCGACCGCCGTGCCGCAAGACTTGCAGTGTTTGATGGGGGCGCCGTACATGGTCAAACGCGTACTCCCTTAGGCAGCCATCACGGCCACGCGAATGCCGCTTAAGCCCGTAATGTCGCCTTGCATCACGTCGCCTGCCACCACGGCGCCTACGCCCGCTGGCGTGCCGGTGTAGATCAGGTCGCCGGGCTGCAGTTCCCAGGCGATGGACAGTTGCTCAATGGTCTCGGCGACATTCCAGATGAGTTGGGCAATCGTGCTGCTTTGGCGCACCGCGCCGTTGACGCCGAGCGAGATAGTGGCATGGCCGATGTTGGGCACCTGCGCGGCCGGGGTGATGGCGCCTATGGGTGCCGAGTGGTCAAAGCCTTTGCCAATGCACCAGGGGCGGCCGGCCTTCTTCATGTCGTTTTGCAGGTCGCGCCGCGTCATGTCCAGGCCTACGGCGTAACCGAAGATGTGGCGGTGCGCCTCAGCAGCGGCAATGTTGCGTCCGCCTGTGCCAATGGCCACCACCAGTTCAATCTCGTGGTGAAGGTTGGACGTGATCGTGGGGTAGGGCATTTGCGCCGTGCTGCCCGGGGCGGCATAGACCAAGGTGTCGGCCGGCTTCATGAAGAAGAAGGGCGCCTCGCGCCCGGGGCCGCCCATTTCCTTGGCGTGCTCTTCGTAGTTGCGGCCCACGCAGTAAATACGGTGCACCGGGAACAGCGCCGGGGAGTCAAGCACCGGGACACCGACGACGGCAGGGGGCGTGAAGCTGTAAATCATGGCGTGGCTCCTAAATCAGGCGGACTGGGCGACCAGATCAAAGTGCTCGACCACGGGCGGAGCGGCAAAAAACGGCCCGACCACGGCACGCCAGGCGGGAAAGGCGGGAGATTCGCGAAAGCCCACGGTATGGTCTTCCAGCGTTTCCCAAAACACCTGCAACACATAGCGCTCGGGGCTCTCAATACTGCGGTTGACCTTGTAGCCCTTGAAACCCTTGGCATGCGAAATTACCGTGCTGGCGCCTTGGGCGATGGCCGCTTCAAAGGCGGCGTTTTGGCCGGGGTGGATGCGGATGTCGGCAATTTCGAGAATCATGGGGGCTCCAGGTGGGTTCAGGGCGGCTTGGCGATCAGGGCAGCTAGCCAAACCACCATGTTACCGGGCCGCGCCAATGCGTGCCGCAAGCCCGGCCGGCGGCGGCGCGCGTATGCTTGCGGCTTATGCGAATTTCTCCCTCAGACGCCACCTTAGGCAGCGTCGCAGCGCCCGCGTGGCCTGCCGATTGGCTGCGTCCCCAATGGCCTGCGCCCGCCAAGGTGCACGCGTTTTGCACGGGCCGCGCAGGTGGCGTTTCTGCGGCGCCCTACGACGCCCTGAACCTGGGCGAGCACGTCGGCGACCTGCCCCAGGCCGTGGCCGCCAACCGGGCGCTTGTGCAGCAGGCGCTGGGCGTGCGGCCGGTGTTTTTGAACCAGGTGCACGGCACCGAGGTGCTGGCGCTGCACGCCGGCTGCGCCGATGGTGCTCAGGCCGACGGCAGCTGGACCGCGCAGCCCGGCC
>CANGHQ010000115.1 GCA_947453585.1 Burkholderiales bacterium
AAGACCCCACCTAGCCCCACACCACAGCCAACCGGGTACCCGCCATGACTGACACCACATCCAAACTCTCCGCCGAAGAGGCACAAGCTATTGACGCCATCTCCGGCGCTGCACCGCCTGCGCCGCAAAGCACCGCTGCCGCAGATGCCGACAACCCCATCGACGCCGAGTTTGACCTGCCGGTCGATGGCCCAGCGTCTGAAGGTTTCATCAGCGCCGCCGAAGCGCCGACCGTCGAACATGACGCACACGACGTTCATGACGAATACGTCCACGAAGAGCACGGCGACACAGAAGGCGACGACGACGACATGGTGGCCATGCGCTCGGCCATGCTGGACTCGGCCGAACTGGCCAACCGCGCCGCTGGCCTGGCCGCCAAAGCTGCCGCCGACATGCACAGCGTGACCACTGACATGCACCACGTGACGGGCGAAATGCACACGGCGTCTGCCGCACTGGTGGAGTCGCACGGCAAGCAGCGCCTCAACGGCATCGTGGTGCTGGCCACCTTTGGCGCCTTGATGCTCACGTCCATGGCCTTGTTTGGCATCATGTCCTACCGCCTGCAGTCGCGCATTACCCAGGCCGACGAAATGCTCTTGGCCGTGGGCAAGCGCATCGTGACCATGAACGAAACCATGGAGCTAATCACCGGCGCGGGCGAAACCCTGCGGGACATTTCTTCGCGCCAGGACACCATCGTGGGCGGCCAGGCCAAGCTCGACGCCCGGCTCGATGAGGTAGTGAACTCCATGGCGCAGGCCGCTGCCCAAGCCGCCTCCAAGCCCGCCGATGCCAAGGGTGCACCTGATCTGGCCAAACTGATCCAGGCGCTCGACGCCAAGGTCCAAAGCCAGTCCACCGCCTTGAACGCCTTGTCTTCCCAAGTGCGCGCGGCGCCCGCCGCAGCGCGCCCCGACCCAGCCGCCGTGCGCCGCGAGATAGAAACCGCCCTGCGCCAGCAAAAAGCCGCGGAAGCAGCAGCCAAACCCGTAGTGGTGGCGCCGCCTCCCCCGCCCGCACCGCCACCCAAGCCCAAGGAAACGCTGGTGCAATACCCACGCACCCAACCCCAGGGCAAAGAAGCGCCCTGACCGATCCAAACGTGGTAAGTGGGTGACAGTGGGAGTGGCCGCAGGCTCTAGCGGCCCGGAGCGCTTGGGCACTGCGCCCCCAAGCGCATAAAGCAGCGGGGCTTAGCCCTCGCGCAGGCCGAATTTCTGGATTTTTTCGATCAGCGTGGTGCGCTGCACGTTCAAAATGCGCGCGGTTTGCGACACATTGCCGTTGGTACGGCTCAGGGCCTGCGAGATCAGGTCACGCTCGATTTCGGCCAGGCGGTGCTTGAGCGACAAGCCCTCGGGCGGCAAGACCGGCAGGCCTTGCGACATAAAAGTCATCTGCTCAACGGCATTGGGCGCGTCTTCGCCCGATTCGTCTTCGGACGTGTCGTCAAACATGCCGCCCGTGCCCGGCGAATCCACCCAGGCCCCGGCCGTGCTTTGCATGGACGGGTCAATAAAGGGCAATTCTCCGGCTTCGGCCTGCACCTTGAAAGCCGCCAAGCCTTTGGGCAAGAGCGACGATGAAAAGGTCTTGAGCTGCAGGCACTGGCCCGAAAACAGGGTGCTAAAGCGGTCAATCAAGTTGGACAGCTCACGCACATTGCCCGGCCAGGGATAGGCCTGCAGCGCGTAGGCAAAGTCTGGCGCAAAAGTGATGGGCTTTTCGCCTGCGGCGGCATGCTGCTTGGCAAAAAAGCTCAGCAGCAGCGGCACGTCCGTGGCGCGCTCGCGCAGTGGCGGCGTGTTCAGAGGCAACACGTTGAGGCGGTAATACAAGTCTTCGCGAAAGCGCCCGGCGGCAATCTCGGCCTCCAGGTCGCGGTGGGTCGCGGCAATGACGCGCACGTCCACGGCCACGGGCTTGGTGCTGCCTACCGGGTCCACCACGCGCTCTTGCAACACACGCAAGAGCTTGACTTGCAGCTCCAGCGGCAAGTCGCCAATCTCGTCCAGAAAAATCGAGCCGTTTTGCGCCAGCTCAAAGCGGCCTACCCGGTCGGTCACGGCGCCGGTAAAAGCGCCCTTGCGGTGGCCAAAGAGCTCGCTCTCGATCAGGTCCTTGGGGATGGCCGCGCAGTTGATCGGCACAAAATTGGCGCCGGCGCGGTGCGACAAATCGTGGAGCGAACGCGCCACAATTTCCTTGCCCGTGCCGCTCTCGCCCGTGATCAACACGGTCGAACTCGACGCCGCCACCACGGGCAGCAAATCGCGGATCGCCCGGATGGCATCGCTTTCACCGATAAATCGCAGTGGAACTCTGGACGTGGACAAGGTGTGGGTCGGTGCAAAAAAGGGTTGGCGGTGGGGGGACCGCAGGCTTGGGGCAAAGTGGCCGACCTGCATGCCGCGCGGACGGACAAGCCAACGCGGCCATTATGGTCAGAAAAAGTGTCGTTTTTCGGACAGTACACAGATGTTTTCAATTTTTTGTGAAAAACACCACAAAGATGTAATTTGATTTCTTAATGTGGATTTCACTTAGATACGGGGGTAAACGGCATAATGGCGCAGGCCGTTTTCGCCACTGTGGCGCCTGTGCGCCGCAGCCACTCCACGCCAAATCTAACCCTGAGCCCGTGACCGACAACGCCCCCGATCTTCAACTCGCAGCGCTCAACAACCTGGGCCTGATGTACGCCAACGGCCAGGGCGTGCCGCAGGATTTCGCCCAGGCGCTGCACTGCTACCAGCAAGCGGCCGAGCGCGGCGCAGCGCAGGCGCAGTCCAATCTGGCTGTGATGTATTCCCACGGCCAGGGCGTGGCCCAAGACTTTGTGCAGGCCCGCAAGTGGTACGGCGCCGCCGCCGCCCAAGGTCTGCCTTACGCCCAGTCCAACCTGGCAGCCCTTTACGCCAACGGCCAGGGCGGCGCGGTGGACTTTGCCCAAGCCCTGCACTGGTACGGCGCTGCCGCCGCGCAGGGCGACACCACGGCGCAGCGCAACCTGGGCGTGATGTACGCCAACGGCCAGGGCGTGGAACAAGACTTTAGCCAGGCGCTGGCCTGCTACCAGACCGGCGCAGCCAGCGGTGACCCGGCTGCGCAATACGGCCTGGGCGTGATGTACGCCAACGGCCACGGCGTGCCGCGCGACCCGGCCCAGGCCGAGCACTGGTACACCCTGGCCGCCGAACAAGGCCATGTGCACGCGCAGTTCAATTTGGGCTTTATGTTTTCCAGCGGCCAGGACGGCCCGCTGGACCCGGTGCGCGCCGTGCAGTGGTACAGCCGCGCCGCAACCGCCGGTGACGCCGCCGCGCAGTACAACCTGGGCGTGATGTACAGCCTGGGCCAGGGCACGGCCAAAGACCCCAAGCAGGCGCTGCACTGGTATTTGGCCGCCGCCAACCAGGGCGACGCTGCCGCCCAGTACAACCTGGGCCTGATGTACGCCACCGGCCAGGACATCGAACAAGACGAAGCTGTGGCCCTGGCGTGGTACCAGTTGGCCGCCGACCAAGGCGACGCGCTGGCGCAGTACAACCTGGGTGTGATGATTGCCAACGGCCAGGGCACGATTGCCAGTGCCGAAGTGGCCATGCAGTGGCTGCAACTGGCCGCCGACCAGGGGGACGCCCAGGCGCAGTACGACCTGGGCGCTTTGCACCAGGCCAGCACGCCCCCCAATTACGCCCAAGCCCTGGCCTGCTACCGCTTGGCTGCAGCACAGGGCCACGCCGATGGCCAGGCCGCGCTGGGCTGGCTGTACGCCAATGGCGCGGGCGTGCTGCAAGACTTTGTGCGCGCCCACATGTGGTTCAACCTGGGCGCCGTGGGCGGCCACGCGGCAGCGGCCAGCGGGCGCGACTTTGTCACCCAGCAGATGGCACCCGCCCAAATCGCCCAGGCCCAGGACATGGCGCGCGCCTGCCAGAAAAACCAGTTCAAGGACTTTGACTAGGGGCTCCGAAATGCGCACAGCCCGTGCTGCAAGCCCCAGCGCTTGAACGGCCTGCGCCCCGCCCTCCCTAGCCCTTGCCGCACTCACCCGCCCCCCGCAATGACCGACGTTTCTGATTCGCTGCACTTTGCTGACGCCCACGCCCTGGTGGCGCAGCAGATCGGCAGCGCACGCCAGCAGGTGCTGTGCGCTCTGGCCGGGCCCTGCGGTCGGCCCTTGTTTGAACTGCTGCTGGGCTGCTGCCGCAAGGGTGTGGCGCTTACGCTGGTGGTGTCGGGCGATCCCCAAGACCAGGCGCCGGGCATTGCTTGGGAACGGCTGGGCGCCTTGGGCGCCACGCTGCACCGCCTGCGCCCGGGGGCGCCTCGCTTGCATACCTCGGTGTGCGTGGTGGACGGAGCCGCTGTGCTCAGCGGCGACCTGGCACGCCTGCAAGTGCTGCCCGATGCGCAATCCGCCGGCCTGCTGCTGCAAACCAACGCCGCCCTGGCCGACGACTGCGCGCGCGGCCTGAGCCAGCTCGCCGTGGAACACGCCGACGCGCAAGACGCAGCGCCCGGCGGCTTGCCCGTGGCACCGGCAGCCGCCGCGCCCGCCACCGCCTTGGCCACCTTTGACGACCCCCAGCAATGGGCCCCGCCCTGGCAAACCGCCTTGCTGCAAGCGCACGCGCTGGCGCTGCAAGCCGATCTGGCCGACATGCACCGCACCATCAACGCCTTTGACCAAGCCCAAGACGCGGCCATCGGCCCCTTGCTGCGCGACTGCCTGGACGCCAAGCGCCAGCACCTGCAAGCGCTGCATGCGCAAACCGGCAGCGACGAGGCGCGCACCCAGGCGGACGATGCGCAAGCACAGTTCGAGCGCTACACCCAAGACCAGGACGCCAAACCCGCCGCCGCCCCGGCCCTGGACGCTGCAGCCCAGGCGCAAATGAAGCAGCTCTACCGCAAGCTCGCCATGCGCCTGCACCCTGACCGGGTGGAAGAAGACGACAAAACCGAGGCCCAAGCCTTGTTCCAGCGCCTGCAAGCCAGCTACGAGCACAACGACTTTGCCGCGCTCTTGGCCCTGGAGCAGCAGGTGCTGCTGGCCCCGCAGGCAGTGCCCGGCGCCAGCACGGGCACGGGCACGGGCACAGGCACGGGCACGTTGCGCGGTTCGGGTTTGCGCAGCCCGGCACAGCAAGCCGCCGCGCTCAAAGAGCGCCTGGCCCAGCACCAGCGCGACCGCGCCGGCATTTTGCGCAGCGCCACTTGGCAAACCCTGAGCACCCAAAGCAACTGGACCCTGTGGTTCAGCCAACAAGCCAGCTACTTGCATGCCGAAATGCAGCGCTACGCGCAGGCGCTGGGCGCAAGCAGTACGCCCGCAGCGCAGCCAGGCCCTGAAGGCGCCGTTGCCACAGCCCCGGCCGCCGCAGCAGCCGACGTGCCTACCGCCACCCCAAGCGATACGGGCGCGCAAGCCAGCGCCCACGCCGCCGCGCCATGAACCAACTCACCGTCCAAGCCCCGGCGCCACACGCGCTCATGCTGGCCACACAGCAGCGTCTGGACGCGGCCTCGGGGGCGCTGGCGCTGATCCAAGAGGCGCACACGCTGGCGTTTTTTCGCGCGCACCCGGCGCTTTTCCTGGGCTGCCTGCAAACCCATTACCCGCTCTCGGGCACCGAGCTTGCAGGCTTCGCCCCTCCGTGGGACTGGAAGCGCCTGAGCGCCAGCCGCGCGCTGGCCTGGACGCCTGAACTCATAGAACACCACGCCGAAGCCTTGGACTGGGACGCTTTAAGCAAAAACCCCAGCCTGCCCTGGAGCGACGCGCTCATCGAGCAGCACGCCGCGCGCTGGAACTGGCGCGCCCTGAGCGCCAACCCCGCCCTGCCCTGGAGCGCCGAACTGCTAGACGCCAACGCCTACCGCTGGGACTGGGCGGTGCTCAGCAGCAACGCCGACCTGCCATGGACGGCGGCCTTCATCCACAGCAACGCCCACCGCTGGGACTGGACCGGCCTGAGCTGGAACACCGGCGTGCCCTGGACGGCAGCCCTCTTGGGCGCCTACACCGAGCGCTGGGACTGGACCGGCCTGAGCGCCAACGTGTCTTTGCCCCTGGACGCCCGCTTGGTAGCCACCTTTGCCGCGCACTGGAACTGGCCTTGGCTCAGTGGCAACGCCAGCCTGCGCTACAGCGACGGCCTGCTCGACGCCCACTTGGCGCACTGGGACTGGAAGGCTCTGAGCAGCGCCGCGCACCTGCCCTGGTCTGGCGACCT
>CANGHQ010000116.1 GCA_947453585.1 Burkholderiales bacterium
ACCGAGGTGTTCAGGGCAATCAGCATAAAAGCCAGGGCGATGCCCAGCATGGCGGCCAGCGACTCGAAGAAGCTGCGGTCAGACGGCGGCGGGGGAATGCTTTGGGGTTTCAAAAGGGAATGGGTGGGGCGTTGGCTTGGCGTGGGGGCGGCGCAGCTGTTGCGCGCCGCCCTGGGTTGTAGCACGCAAAGCCGCCGCCCCCGGCCCCATTGATGCAGATCATGACGCCGCTTTGATGGGCGTGCCGCCTTGCCTGCGCTGCGCCAAAGCCGTGCGCAAGATCACGCCAGGGGCACAAAGGCTTGCCAGACTTGCACCTGTGTTCAGTCATGGGGCCGAACTTGCGCATGCCAGACGTGCCGCTTGCCGACCCCAAACCACCTTTCAATCCACACTTGTAAATCGGGGAACGCAGTCATGACATTGGGAAAATTCATTCGCAGCACCGCGCTCTGTCTCACGCTCGGCGTCTTGGCCAGCGCGGGGCAGGCAGCAACCGTCACCACCACCTTTGCCGTCAACACCACCATTTCCAGCGTCTGCGTCGTGTCCACCGCGTCCACAGGCCTGACCTTTGCCACCTACGACCCCACCGCAAGCAGCGACACCCTGGGGACGACCACCTTCAAGGTGCAATGCACCTCGGGCTTGTCGTACACCGTAGGCCTGAGCGCCGGGGGCAGCACCACCGACACCGCGCGCACCATGAGCAGCGGCGCCAACCGCCTGAACTACAGCCTTTACTCCGACAGCGGACGCGCCACCAACTGGGGCGCCAGCACCGGAGCCCTGACTGGCACCGGTTCGGGCCTGACCACAGAAAACACCATAACCGTCTACGGCAAGATTCCGAAAAACCAGTACACCCCAGGCGTTGGCTCGTATTCGGACAGCATTACGGCCACTATCACCTATTGATGATGGCGCGCAACAACCAATGGACGGCGCCCACGCTCGCCCTGCTGTGGGGCGCCTTGGCCCTGGGTGCGCTTGGCAATGCGCAGGCCGCGCTGAACATCAAAAGCTGCTCTGTCACGCAGCCGCCCACCATGGTGTTTGTAACCGACTTGCTGGGCAGCCTGACCAGCGCCACCACCTTCAGCGTGACTTGCAACACGGTTGGAGCAGGAACCGCCAGTTTCACCGTCGGCCTGAGTGCAGGCACAGGCACCGTAGCCCAGCGCACGCAAAAAAAGGGCAGCACCGTGCTGACCTACAACCTCTACCAAGACGCCGGGCGCACTACCGTTTGGGGAGACACCGTGGCCAATCAGCTCACGCAGACCATATCGGGCGACATCACCAACCAGTCTTTCACCATCTACGGCAAGATTGACAACACCCCCGCCAACCTGGCTGACGCGCCAGGCGCCTATTCCGACCCCACCATCACGCTGACGCTGGGCTGGTAGCAGCGCGGGCGCACGCGCTCTTGCGCATCTTGCGTGACCTGCATCATGCGCTGCGGCGGCTGCAGAGCCTGCGCCAAATTAGCATTGGCGCATGAAGAAAAATACGTCAGGAACCCCCATGAAACACAAAGCCCAAGGTGGCGCAGCAGCGGTCGAGTTCGCGCTGGTATTCCCCATATTTTTGTTGCTGGTTTTCGCCATTATTGAGTTTGGCTTTGTCTTGTACGACAAGGCGGTCATCACCAACGCCAGTCGAGAGATGGCGCGCAAGGGGGTCATTTTGCAAAAAAGTGCGCACACATCGGATGAACTCAAATCAATTCTCACCAAGTACCAAGGTTCTCTGGTTTCCTTCAAAACGCTTCCCAACAATCCGAGCATGGGGGACGGGGATCCACCTGGTCTGAACGGTGGTTCTGGTACGCCACTGTCCGTGACCGTCACTTACAACTACTACGGACTGGGACTGGGCCCTTTTCTTAGTCCCTTCACAGGGGGGGCACTCGCATTGAGCGCCACAACGGTCATGAACAACGAATAAGCCATACCTAGGGAGCAAGCTGATGCCATTACGCACAAAACAAACAGGGCGCCGAGACAATCCTCTCAATCGCGCAGCAACTCCACACAGCCGCCAGCGGGGCGCAATTGCAGTGTTCGTCGCTATCTTTTTGGCCACGCTTCTGGCAGTCGGTGCATTTGCAATTGACATCGCCAATTTGATCATGGTCAAAGGCGAGCTTCAGAACGCCGCTGATGCCGCTGCCCAAGCAGGGGCGCAGTGCTTGTATCCACGCACCGGCGACACAAACTGCGTTGCGAATGGACCGCGGCCCGACTTCGTCGCGGCAGAAAGTGCTGCCGCCAAGGCGGCCACCCAGGCAGATAAACGCAATGCTGTGCAAGGCGCTTTGGTAACGGATATCGTGGCAACCGGCGGCTACTGGAACCTCGCGGGCACACCAAATACCTTACAACTCCCGCCCATGACACCCAAGACCGATGACTATCCAGGCCTACAGGTAATTGTTTCCAAAGAAGGGGTGAAAAACGGCGGAGCCGTGGCGTTTTACCTTGCGAAGGTCATGGCGATGTTTGATACCAAGGGCTCCGCTGCAATGGGGCTCGACTCTGCTGACATTTCTGCTACGGCCGTTTCTGTGGTGACGCCCCCAGGGTCGGTGAGCCCTGGCGGCCTGTTTCCATTTGCAATGGCCAAGTGCATGTACGACACCTTCTGGGCTTCGGGTCAGCCCATACTCTTTAAAACGGGCGATAAAGATCTAAATGGCTTACAACAAACTGTTGGAGAGCCCTGGCTTTTCCGTTTGGGGAATACAAGCAAGACTCCATTCTTAAAACCCGACGGGGTCGCTTGCGATGCTGGTCAATGGACCCCTTTTGCTGATAGCAAGGCCGGTGCAAGTGTTATTGACAGCTATATCCCACCAGTTCAAAAAAACCAGACCCAAGCGCTATCGCCGCAACTCGCGCTTGAAGACAAGGTTTACATCAGAACCGGCACAACTGACAGCCTGTATCAGGACACTCAAGCTTGCAGTTTGGCGGGCGACAAGAGATGTGGATATGCCACGATGGTTGTGACTGCGGAAGCTAAGGACGGCACCATAAGTCCGATCAAAGCCTTTGGATGTATCAAGATACTTTGTGCAAATAGTGGCGGTAACAAAGAGACCTGTGGACTAAAAGTAGACCCGGTAACAGGCCTGACAATCAAGAACACTGACAAATTCCTTGAAGTGCAAATGAGCAATTCGTGCCCGCCGTATTCAGGTGGCGGTATCGGACCGGACG
The DNA here is from genome assembly GCA_947453585.1 of Burkholderiales bacterium. Lineage (GTDB taxonomy): Bacteria > Pseudomonadota > Gammaproteobacteria > Burkholderiales > Burkholderiaceae_C > Allorhodoferax. The sequence goes on from CANGHQ010000116.1 coordinate 3,228, forward strand.
ACGGTGTGCATAACCCACCCAAGTTGGCTTTTTAACAATCTCGGCACCGGATAAGCCTGCAACCTTCGCTTCAAAGCCCCAAACCCTCACACACGAAGTAACCCAAAAACGGCAGCGGATCGCTGCTTGCCGCAAAGTCCACCGCCATCAGGCAACTTTGCCCGCGCCAGGTGGCGCGCAACACATTGCGCGCCGACAGACCCGACAAGTACACCTCGCCGTCAAAGCCCACCGGGAACACCGTGTCGGGCTGGTCTAGCGCGTCGGGCTGGCCGGGTTGTTCCAGGCGCACGGTGGCGCCTGCGGGCAGCGGGCTGCCGTTGGGCAGGCGGATTTTGACGGTGGCGCCATGCGAGCGCCCTACCGGAAAGCGCAGCAGCACACCGCTGCGGTAATAGGCCAGCGCGTCGCGCTGCAAGGCGTCCACCCGGGCGTCCATGGGCAGGTCCAGCGCCTCGATGCTGACCGGGTTGACCTCATAGGCGCGAACGCTGGGCACCAAGGCGTTGCCGCTGGCGTCGGTGCGGCCAATGAGCTGGTTGTCTTTGTACACGCGCACGTCGGCATAACCGGGCACCTGCACCAGCGCAAAGCTGTCCGAGATGCGCCGGCTGGCAAACACGCCGCCGCCCAAGGTGGCAAAGCCGCCCGAGGCCCCGGCGCGCAAAGCGGATGCGCCCTCGCGCTGGGCCGCTGAAAGCGTGTAGTCGCCCACGGTGTTTTGGTAGCTGGCTTCGGCCTGCCAGGCGCCGTCGTCGCTGGCTTGCAGGCGGTAGCCAAAGGGGTCGTCGGGTGCCAGGCTGCGCTGCAGCTGCATGCTAAAGAGCGAACTGCTGGCGCTGCCCGCCACCGTGCTGCGCTGCGCGTTGGCGCTCACGCTGGTGCGGCCGTCCAGCGGAATCACCACAAAGGCGCCGATGTAGTCACTGGGCTCGCCACTCAGGCTGCGCAAGGCGTTGACGCCCACAAAGGCGGTGCGCCCGATTTGGGTGGAATACGACAGGCTCAGCAGCTCGGTGCGGGTGGCGTCGCGTTTTTCTTGCATGACATAGGCGGCGCCAAAGCTGCCCAGACCAGGGGCAAAGTAGCCCGCGTTCAGGCTGTTGATTTGGCTGGGGGCGCCCGCGGCCGGGTCTTGGCCGATCTGCGCAAAGTGATAGGTGGCGTGCTGGGTGCGGGCAGAAAAAGTCCAGCGCGTGCGCTGCAGCTCCAGCCCCAGGCCGCTCAAGTAGCCGGGGCCGTCGGCGCTGTTGCTGGCCGCCACAGATGCGGTGAGCACTGGCCCGCTTTGCAGGCCCCACACGCCATTGGCGCCCAGGGTGGTTTGCGCGTCCGACGTTTGCTCGGCGTGCAGCTCGGTGGTGACGTGGTCGCTCAGGCCGCGGCGGTAGGTGGCCGCAGCCAGCCAGCGGCCATAGCTGTTGCTGTCGATGCCATAGTTTTCGCGCTCGCGGCCGAGTTCGTACGAAAAATCGTCCAGCCCGGCGCGCAGCAAGCGGGCGTTGGCAAAAAAGGCCTGGGTAATCACCTGCTCGCGCCCAAGCAGGTCTTTGACCACCACACGCACCTCGCCCTGGCCGGTGATGGTGGGAATGTTGTTGATGGAAAACGGGCCTGGCGGCACGTCGCTGCGGCTGACCAGCGCGTTGTTGACAAACACGTCCACGCTCGACGGCAAGGCAGCCTGCGACGTGATGCTTTGCTGCGGCATCGTCAAAAAGCCGGGTTGCACCGCAAAGTTGGTGGAATATTGCACCCCGGCAAAGCGCACTGGCAGGCCCCAGCCGCTGGTGGCGCGGCTGATAGCGTCGCCCAGGCGCCAGCTGGCACGCTGCTGCGGCTGGTCAAAAGTCCAGGTGGTGTCCAGCCGCACCTCGGTGTTTTGCCCGCCCCGGGGGTAGCTGGCAAAGCTCAATATGCCCACGCCCAGGCGGTTGAAGTACCCGGCCTCAAACACGCCCGAGGCGCGGCTGGTGTTGTCGCTTTGTTCGGCCAGCAGGTCGTAGTTCAAAAAGCCACCCGGGCTGGCCGCGCCAGGCACCGGGGCAAAGCGGGACTCCTGGTCAAAGCGGTAGTTTTGGAAACTCGCGGCTGGCAGCTCGATATAAAGGCGTTGGCTGGTCTCGTCCACGGCGTACACCGCCCCGGCGATGGACTGCAGGCGAAAGAAGTCTTTGCCGTCCACCTGCACCACAGACTGCTCGGGCAGGCGCACACGCCAGCGCTGCAGGTCTTCGCGTGCAATCAGCAGGCCGCCATCGGGCTCGCGGATCACGAGCGCGTTGTCGTCCAGGCTTTGCCGGTTGATGTCAATTTGCAGCAGGCTTTCCACGCCCCAGGGCGTGACATCCGCCATGGCTGGCGGGCACAGGGCGCTGGCTGCGAGCGCCAGCGACAGCGAAGCCCAGCCGGCGCGCCGCCTAGTCCGCCGCTTGCGGTGTGATGTCAACATCCACGTCTCCAGCGTCCATAAAAGCCTGCAGCCGCACCGGGTCTAGGCCCAGTCGCTTGCCAGGTTCGAGCTGAAGACGCAACTCTTGCGCACTGCCGGGCAGCAAATAGGCGGGGCTGGGGTAGCGCGCCAGGGGCTGGCGGTCTGCACTAGAGAGCAGGCGCACATTGGCGATTTGGGCATGGGCATTGCCCTCGTTTTTGACGCGCAGCATGGCTGCGCCGTCTTCGCTGGGAACCACTTTCCAGGCAAGGGCCGGTTTGGGCGCGGCGGGGCCGCTGACAAACACCGGCAGCCCAATGCGCAAGGCCACGTGCACGCGGGTGGTATCAGAAACAGGTGGCGCGGGCACTTCGGCCAGGTAGACGCGGTAGCTAAGTTCACGCTCGGGGTCTACGCCCCGGCGCAGGCCCACCCGCACGATTTGCGTGCCACGCGGGGGCACGGTAATGATGGGCGGCGTGGCCAAAAT
>CANGHQ010000117.1 GCA_947453585.1 Burkholderiales bacterium
AAAGAGAACCGCGCCGCCCTGTGGCGCTGGCTGGTGGCTGGTCTGTGCATGATGCAGGTGATGATGTACGCCTACCCCGCCTACACGGCGCGCCCGGGCGACCTGAGCGCCGAGATGGAGGCGCTCTTGCGCTGGGCCTCTTGGGTGCTGACGCTGCCGGTGGTGTTCTTTTCATGCGGCGGCTTTTTTCGCAGCGCCTGGATGGACGTGGTGCAGCGGCGCGTGGGCATGGACTTGCCGGTGGCGCTGGGCATTGCCGTTACTTTTGCGGTCAGCACGGCGGGCACGTTTGAGCCCGCGGGCACCTTTGGGCGCGAGGTGTATTTTGATTCGCTTACTATGTTTGTGTTTTTCTTGCTCAGTGGCCGCTGGCTAGAGCTGCGCCTGCGCGCCCGCACGGCTGGGGCGCTGGAAGCGGTGATGAACCGACTGCCCGAAGGCGCCGAGCGCCAGTGGGCTGACGGCAGTTTCGAGCGCGTGGCGGTGCGCCGTATTGCAGTGGGCGACTTGCTGCGTGTGCAAAGCGGCGAGTCCTTTGCCGCCGACGGCGTGGTGGAGCAGGGCGCCAGCAGCGTGGACGAGGCGCTGCTCACTGGCGAGTCGCGGCCCCTGCCCCGGGGCGTGGGCGCGCAGGTGCTGGCCGGCAGCTTTAACCTGGGCTCCACGCTGTGGGTGCGGGTGCAGCGCGTGGCGGGCAACACCCGCTTTGCCCAGATCGTGGCCTTGATGGAAGCGGCTTCCAACGCCAAGCCCCAGCTGGCGCTGCTGGCTGACCGCCTGGCCAAGCCGTTTTTGGTGGGCGTGATGCTTAGCGCTGCGGGCGCTGCCCTGTGGTGGTGGGATAGCGACCCAGAGCGCGCGCTGATGGTGGCCGTGTCCGTGTTGGTGGTGACTTGCCCTTGTGCCCTGTCGTTGGCCACGCCTGCGGCCATGCTGGCAGCGGCTGGGCGCCTGGCGGGCGGTGGAATATTGGTGCGCCGCCTGCAGGCCCTGGAGGCGCTGGCGCAGGTGGACACGGTGGTCTTTGACAAAACCGGCACCCTGAGCCGCGACCGCCTGTGGGTGCAAGGCGTGCAAACCCGCGCCGGTGTTTCACAGACGCAGGCGCTGGCCTGGGCCGGTGCGCTGGCCCGCCATTCGCTGCACCCGGCCTCGCGCGCACTGGTCGAGGCGGGCGCGCAGGAGGGCGACGGCACGGGCTGGACCTGCGCTAGCGTGGTGGAAGTGCCTGGTCAGGGTCTGAGCGGCCAGTTGCAGCCGCAGGCCAGAGAAATACCGTTGGGCGCTGCGGCGGACGTGCTTGCCAGCGGTTCCATCAGTGGCACTGGCGGGCTGACCCGCGACTTGCGGCTGGGCTCGGCGGCGTTTTGCGGCTTGCCCGGCGCGGCCGACGCGGACACCGAGGTGATGCTGTGCGACGCGCAGGGCTGGATTGCCACTTTTTCGCTGGCCGAGGCGCTGCGCAGTGACGCACAGGCCTGCGTGGACGCACTCAAAGCGGCGGGCCTGGGTGTGCAAGTGCTCTCGGGCGACGGCCAGGGCGCGGTGAACCGCGTGGCGCAGGCGCTGGGAATTGAGAATTCACGCGGCGCCTGTTCGCCCGACGACAAGCTGCAGGCGCTGCGTGACTTGCAGGCCCAGGGCCACAGCGTGGCCATGGTGGGTGACGGCCTGAACGACGCACCGGTGCTGGCAGGGGCGCAGGTCTCGTTTGCGCTGGGCCAGGCCGTGCCGCTGGCCCAGGCCCGGTCTGATTTTGTGGTGCTGGGCGCGCAATTGCTGCCCGTGGCGCACACCGTGCTGCTGGCACGGCGCACTATGGCTGTGGTGCGGCAAAACCTGGCCTGGGCGCTGGTGTACAACGCGGTTTGCGTGCCGCTGGCCGTGGCGGGCATGCTGCCGGCTTGGGCGGCGGGCCTGGGCATGGCGGCGAGTTCCTTGCTGGTGGTGGGCAATGCTTTGCGCCTGTCGCGCCCCGCGCCCGGTGCTCTGACGCCAAGTCCGGTCACTGCAGCCTGAAATTTTGGAGACCTTTCATGGACATCCTGTATCTGCTTATTCCTTTGTCGGTGACATTGGTGTTTGTAATTTTGGTGGGCCTGTGGTGGGCTATTGACCGTGGCCAATTTGAGGATATTGAGGCTGAAGGCGAGCGAATATTGCGTGAACCTTGACATTTGGGGTGTTGGCGTGGGGGCTGATTGCGCCATATTTGACTTGTGTCAAGTTGTGCGTAAGGGTTTCCCGCCACACTCGTGCGGAAGGTCATTTCAAAGGAACTAGGTATGGCAATTGCGAATCAGCGGGCAGCAAGCTACAACGACACGGTCGTTCGGCAATTTGCCATCATGACGGTGGTCTGGGGCGTGGTGGGCATGTTGGTGGGAGTGATCATCGCCGCCCAACTCGCTTGGCCCGAGCTCAACTTGGGTATTCCATGGCTGAGCTACGGCCGCTTGCGGCCCTTGCACACCAACGCGGTGATTTTTGCGTTTGGCGGCTGCGGCCTGTTTGCATCGGCCTATTACGTGGTGCAGCGCACCTCGCAAGTGCGCCTGTTTGGCGGCAGTCTGGCCAGCTTTACCTTTTGGGGCTGGCAGCTCGTCATCCTGGCGGCGGCCATTTCCTTGCCCCTGGGTTACACCCAAGGCAAGGAATACGCCGAACTTGAGTGGCCGATTGACATCCTGATCACCCTGGTCTGGGTGTCGTTTGCCATTGTGTTTTTCGGCACGTTGGGCACGCGCAAGGTCAAGCATATTTACGTCGCCAACTGGTTTTTTGGTGCTTTTATTCTGGCGGTAGCGCTGCTGCACCTGGTCAACAGCGCAGCCATTCCTGCAGGCTGGATGAAGTCTTACTCGGCCTATGCAGGCGTGCAAGACGCCATGGTGCAGTGGTGGTACGGCCACAACGCGGTGGGCTTTTTCCTGACCGCAGGCTTTTTGGGCATGATGTATTACTTCATCCCCAAGCAAGCCGGTCGCCCTGTTTACAGCTACCGCTTGTCCATCGTCCACTTCTGGGCGCTGATCTTTACCTATATGTGGGCGGGCCCGCACCATCTGCATTACACCGCCTTGCCGGACTGGACCCAGTCGGTCGGCATGGTGTTCTCGCTGATTCTTCTGGCACCCAGCTGGGGCGGCATGATCAACGGCATCATGACCCTGTCGGGCGCTTGGCACAAACTGCGTGACGACCCGATCCTGCGTTTCTTAATCGTGTCACTGTCCTTCTACGGCATGAGCACCTTTGAGGGCCCGATGATGTCCATCAAGACCGTCAACGCCCTGAGCCATTACACCGACTGGACCATTGGCCACGTGCATTCCGGCGCCTTGGGCTGGGTGGGTCTGGTGACCATGGGTTCGATGTACTACCTGATTCCCCGCCTGTTTGGCCAAAAGCAGATGTACAGCGTCAAAGCCATCGAGATCCATTTCTGGACGGCAACCGTGGGCATCGTGATCTATATCGCCGCCATGTGGATTGCCGGGGTGATGCAGGGCTTGATGTGGCGCGCCATCAACGCCGACGGCACCCTGACCTACACCTTTGTGGAATCGGTCAAGGCCACCTATCCCTTCTACGTGTTGCGTCTGCTGGGCGGATTGCTGTACCTCAGCGGCATGCTGATCATGCTGTGGAACACCCTGAAAACCGCCACCAATGGGCGCGCTGAGACGGTGATGATTCCCGCTGTCGCGGCCCACGCATAAACCCGAAGGACCGAACCATGGCAAAAGACACTTCCACTTCGAGCCTGTCGCACGAAAGAATCGAAACCAGCAACTTTCTGATGATTGTGCTGATCCTGCTGGTGCTGCTGGCCGGCGGCATGGTCGAGATCGTGCCCCTGTTTTTCCAGAAATCGACGACCGAGCCTCTCAAGGGCGTGGCGCCCTACACGGCGCTGCAACTCGCCGGACGCGACATCTACACCCGCGAGGGTTGCTACAACTGCCATTCGCAGATGATTCGCCCCTTTAGGGCCGAAACACTGCGTTACGGCCACTACTCGGTGGCGGGCGAGTCGGTATACGACCACCCCTTCCAATGGGGCAGCAAGCGCACCGGGCCTGACCTGGCCCGCGTGGGCGCCAAGTACAGCGACGAATGGCACCGCATCCACCTGACCAACCCACGCGATCTGGTGCCCGAGTCCAATATGCCCGCCTACCCTTGGTTGGCAGCCACCCCGGTGGACGCGGCCGTGATGCCCGCCCACATGACAGCGCTGCGCCGCGTAGGCGTGCCATACACCGACGCCGAAATTGCCAGCGCCGCCGAAGATGTCAAAGGCAAGACCGAACTAGACGCCACCATCGCCTATTTGCAGGTGCTGGGCCTGGCGCTGAAATAAGCAGCGGAGACAACTATGGAAGTCAACACCCTGCGCGCACTGGTCACCGTGGTGAGTTTTGCGATCTTTATCGCCATCATGGGCTGGGCGTGGTCTCGCCGGCGCGAGGCGGATTTCACCGAAGCGGCCAACCTGCCTTTTGAGCAGGATTGATGGCAAACGCATGCACAAGGAAGCAATATGAGTGATTTCACCAGTAATTTTTGGGCCATCTATGTGACCACCATCACCGTCGTCAGCATGCTGGCGTGCTTGCTGCTGCTGTGGTTTAGCGGCAAGGCACGCGCCATGACGGCCAACGACAACAGCACCGGCCACGTCTGGGACGGCGACCTGCGCGAGATGAACAACCCCCTGCCGCGCTGGTGGGTGTGGCTGTTTGTGATCACCGTGGTGTTTGGCTTTGTCTACTTGGCGCTGTACCCCGGCCTGGGCAAATCGACCGGCCAACTGGGCTGGACCGCAGTGGGCCAATACGAAGCCGAGGTGAAAAAAGCCAATTTGGCCGAAGCACCCCTGTACGCCAAGTTCACCGCCATGGCGCCTGAGGCGGTTGCCAAAGACCCGCAGGCCCACGCCATTGGCGAGCGCCTGTTCATGAACAACTGCTCGCAGTGCCACGGCTCGGACGCACGCGGCTCCAAGGGATTCCCCAACCTGACCGACGGTGATTGGCTGCATGGCGGCACCCCGGACAAGATCAAGGAAACGCTGACCCTGGGCCGTATTGGCCAAATGCCCCCCATGGCCGCCGCCGTGGGCACGCCTGACGACGTGAAGAACGTCGCCAACTATGTGCTGAGCCTGTCCGGCAGCCCGCATGATTCGGTGCGCGCGGCCTTGGGTAAATCCAAGTTTACGGTTTGCGCCGCCTGCCACGGTGCTGACGGCAAGGGCAACCAAGCACTCGGCTCGCCCAACCTGACCGACAAAATCTGGCTGCACGGCTATGGCGAGAACGCCATCATCGCCATGGTCAACAACGGCAAGATCAACCAGATGCCCGCGCAAGGCGAAAAGCTGACCCCGGCCCAAATCCATGTGCTGGCAAGCTATGTGTGGGGCATGTCGAATCCCTGATGCAGCTTGGCGCCGACCTGCGGGTCGGCGCCTTGCCTGTGCGCAGCCCATGCGCTGTTTTGGCCGCTGAACCCAACCGTCTTTTTTGAAAAGTGCTTTGCCTTTGACCTCCGACCCCACGCCTGACCGCAAGACCATTCCGATTGCGGTGTCGTCGGACACCAGTCCGATCACGCCACCCGAAGGCGCCAGCCCAGAGCTGATCTCGCTCTACGAATCCCACCAGAAGATCTATCCCCGCAGCGTTTCGGGCTTTTTCTCGCGCATGCGTTGGGCTACTGTGTTCCTCACCCAACTGGTGTTTTACGGTCTGCCTTGGCTGGATTGGGGCCAGCGCCAGGCGGTGCTGTTTGACCTGGGTTCGCGTCGCTTCTACATCTTCAACCTGGTGCTGTACCCGCAGGACTTCATCTACCTCACCGGCTTGCTGGTGATCTCTGCGCTGTCTTTGTTTCTGTTTACCGCCGTGGCCGGGCGCCTGTGGTGCGGTTACGCCTGCCCGCAAACCGTCTACACCGAAATTTTTCTGTGGATAGAAAAGCGCACCGAGGGCGACCGCTCTGCGCGCATGCGCCGCGACGCCGCCGGTTTTTCCTTGGACAAGCTCGGGCGCAAAACCGCCAAGCACGCCATCTGGTTGGCCGTGGGCGTGTGGACGGGCTTCACCATTGTTGGCTACTTCAC
>CANGHQ010000118.1 GCA_947453585.1 Burkholderiales bacterium
AATGTCGAAGACAACGTGCGCGCGGTGCTGGAGCTGCAGCGCGGCGCGGACGGCAGGCCCCTGCCTAAGCCAGAAATCGAGTCGCGCCTGACGGCGCTGCTGCAAGACCTGCGGGTGGACCATTTGCGGCTGTCGCCGGCGCTGGCGCTTTCTGGCGGCGAACGCCGCCGCGTCGAAATCGCCCGCGCCCTGGCCACGCAGCCGCGCTTTATCCTGCTTGACGAGCCTTTTGCCGGCATCGACCCGATTGCGGTGATCGAAATCCAGCGCATCATCAACTTCCTCAAGAGCCGCAACATTGGTGTGTTGATCACCGACCACAACGTGCGTGAAACGCTCGGTATTTGTGACCACGCCTACATCATCAGCGACGGCAACGTGCTCGCCGAAGGCACCCCGTCCGAGATAGTCCACAACGCCGAAGTGCGCCGTGTGTATCTCGGCGAGAACTTCAAAATGTGAATATGGCCCCCACGCTTGTCACTGCGTGTACTGCGCTGCCCCCCGAGGGGGCTCATTTGCCTTGGGGCGGCCCGGCGGCAAATTCCGGCTCTGTTGCACGGCTCGAAAGTCTGCCGTGAGGCAAGGTCTTTCCCTTCGCGTATCGCAGCATCTGGCGCTGACGCCGCAGTTGCAGCAGTCGATTCGGCTGTTGCAGCTCTCCACGCTTGAGTTGAGCCAAGAGATTGAGCAGATGCTCGAAGTCAATCCGTTTTTGGAGATGGACCACGAGGCGGCTGAGCGGGAGCAGTTTGGCCTGGCGCAGGCCGATATGCCGGTGAGCGAGGGCGACCGCATTAGCGAATACGCGCCTAGCACCACCACCGATTTTTCCAGCAGCAGCACCGACAGCAACAAAGACCAGGACGCCACGCCCCTGAGCGCCGAGCCCGGCGACGACGGCGTGAGCTGGGAAGGCGACGGCACCACCGAGACCACGCCCGACGACGGCGAATGGGGGGGCGAAGCCAAAGCGCGCACCAACAACCTGGGCGATGACGAAGACAAAGACGCCACCGAGCTGGCGCGCGTGCAAGAGTCGCTGCAATCGCATTTGCTGCGCCAGGCGCTGCGCCTGCGTCTGAGCGACACCGACAGCGCGGCCCTGCGCTTTTTGATCGAGTCGCTCAACGACGACGGTTACCTGGAAGACCATCTTGAAGCGCTGGCCCAAGGGCTGGCCGGCGACGACCTGGAACAAATCGAAGACCTGGTGCACCACTTTACGGTGGCGCTGGGCCTGCTGCACAGCCTGGAGCCCGTGGGCGTGGGCGCACGCGACCTGGGCGAATGCCTGCGCCTGCAAGTGCGCGCCCTGCTGGCCGATCTGGACACGGACGCGCCCGAGCACGACCTAGAGCGCGAGGTGCTGGAAGTGGCTTTGCGCGTCTGCCAGCAGCCCTTGGACTTTTTGGCGCGGCGCGACATCAAACGTCTGGTGGCCATGGGCGTGGGCAGTGATGTGCTGGTGCGCGAAGCCATTGCGCTGATCGCGCGCCTGGAGCCCAAACCGGGCCGGCGCTTTGTCGATGTGGAGCGCAATATCGTGGTGCCCGACGTGCTGGTCAGCGCCATCCACAAGGCTGGTGCCACGCCCAAATTTCGGGTGCAACTCAACCCCGACGTGATGCCGCGCCTGCGGGTGCACGACATTTACGCCAACGTGCTGCGCAACCACAAAGCCAATTCGAGCCACGCCGGCCTGCAGCAGCGGCTGCAAGAGGCGCGCTGGTTTATCAAGAATATCCAGCAGCGCTTTGACACCATATTGCGTGTCAGCACGGCGGTGGTGGAGCGGCAAAAAAGCTTTTTCACCCACGGCGAGCTGGCCATGCGCCCGCTGGTGCTGCGCGAGATTGCCGAAGAACTCGGCCTGCACGAGTCCACCATCAGCCGCGTGACCACGGCCAAGTACATGGCCACGCCCTTTGGCACGTTTGAGCTGAAGTATTTCTTTGGCTCGGGCCTAGACACCGAGTCGGGTGGCAGCGCGTCCAGCACGGCGGTGCGCGCCATCATCAAGCAATTTATTGCGGCCGAGAGCAGCAAAAAACCGCTCAGCGACAACCAGTTATCAGAAATGCTGAAAGAACAAGGCATTGAATGCGCCCGGCGCACCGTGGCCAAGTACCGCGAGGGGCTCAAAATTGCCCCAGCGAGTTTGCGCAAAGCGCTTTGAAGGAATCCGTTTGAACCAGCTCCAACTCTTTTTGCCCTGCGCCGCCGGGGTGGAAGACTATCTTGCCCCCGAAATTTTGCAGATCACCGGCCTGCCGCCGGGCTGCATCACCAAGCAGCGCGGTGGCGTAGCGGTGCGCACGTCCCTGAGCGACGCCATGCGCCTGAACCTGTATTGCCGCCTGGCGCAGCGCGTGCTGGTGTTGGTGTCGTACACCGAATACCGTGCCGAGGCCGACCTGTACCGCGCCGCCATGGCCGTGCCCTGGGAACGCTGGTTTACGCCGCGCCAGAGCATCAAGATTGAGATCACCGCGCAGCACAGCCCACTCACATCGCTCAACTTTGCCGCGCTCAAGGTCAAAGACGCGGTATGCGACCGCTTTCGCGAAACCTCGGGCAATGTGCGGCCCAACGTGGACACGCAGTGGCCCGACGTGCGCATCTACGCCCACCTGACCACCGACGCCTGCTCGCTCTACATCGACACCTCGGGCGAGCCGCTGTTCAAGCGCGGCTGGCGCGAAGACAAGGGCGATGCGCCCCTGAAGGACACCCTGGCTGCGACCATGATTGCCGCTAGCGGCTGGGCCTCGGGCGACGACGACTTGCTTCCCCTGTACGACCCCTGCTGCGGCAGCGGCACCGTGCTGATTGAGGCCGCGCAAATTGCCTGCAATATCGCGGCGGGCTCCTTGCGCCGCTTCGCTTTTGAGAAGTTTGTGCCCTTTCGCGCCCAGGAATGGGCTGAGATGAAGAAGGAAGCGGCCGAGGCCGTAGTCAAGCCCGAGCCAGGCCAGCCCGCGCTGATATACGGCAGCGATGTGTCCTTTCGCATGGTTGACTTTGCGCAACGCAACGCCGAGCGCGCCGGTGTGGCGGATGTGATCGAGTTTCGCGGTGGCGACGCCTTGCAGCGCATGCCGCCGATTGACGTGTCTGCCACTGGCGGCGGCGTGATGGTTTTGAATCCGCCCTATGGCGAGCGCATCGAAGTCGGCGGCGTGGCCGGTTCCGGACGCCGCCAAGACGCAGCTTCGCATGACCGGTCGGAGGATGACACCCAACAAGGCCGTTTCGGCGCACGCGAACTCGCGCACACCGACGACGGCGGCGAATTCTTCAACCAGCTTGCCAGCCACTGGAAGAAAAACTTCAGCGGCTGGAGCGCGTGGGTGCTCACGCCCGACCTGAAGCTGCCCGGCAAGATGCGCCTGAAAGAGTCGCGCCGCGTGCCCATGTGGAACGGCCCCATCGAATGCCGCCTGTTCAAGTTCGACATGGTGGCCGGGCGCATGGCCAAAGAAGCGGCAGCGGCTAAAGAAGAGGCAGCGGCCAAAGCGGCTGGCTCGCCCACCGCTGGCGACTGAGCGCGGCGCAAACCCGTGCCTGCAATTTCGCCTGCCGCGCAGCTTGCCTGCGTGGTGATCGACACCAATATCGTGCTCGACCTGTTTGTGTTTCAAGACCCGGCCACACTGGCCCTGAACCAGGCACTGACCGCCGCACTCACCCTGGGCCAGCCCCGGTGGCTGGCTACAGATGCGATGCGCGAAGAACTGGCGCGGGTGCTTTGCTACCCGCAGGTGCTCAAACGCATGGCCTTTTATGCGCGCAACGCTGCCGAAGTGCTGGGGCACTTTGACCGCCTGTCGCACGTCGTGGACGTGGCACCCAAAGCCAGCGTCACTTGCAAAGACCCGGACGATCAAAAGTTTATCGACCTGGCTGTGGCGCACGGCGCGGCACTCTTAAGCAAAGACCAGGCGGTGTTGTGCATGGACAAGCGGATGCGGGGGTTGGGGGTGCCGTCCGTAGGCAAGGTTTGGTTGCCGCAATTTTTGTGATTCGCCTCACGGCGGGTTTATTTTCCCCGCCTATCCCTCCAGCCCCCTTTCCTCCCCAGCGGTGAGGAAAGGGGGAGCGAAGTCCACATTTGATTTTGTTGCTTCGGCTACGGCACCACTGGGAACTGCCCATTTTTGTAGGATCGGCGCCTCGCTGCGAATCACTCGTTTTCTTGGCGCCGCCTGTACTACGCAAACCTTCGCGACGTAGCGCAGGTTCAACGGCTGCTCGCGCGCGGCAGGCGCGCCAATCCAGACAAGCCTCACGCGGCGTGGAACTCCTCCCGGATTACCTCGCGTAGCGCCTCTTTAAGCGCATCGGCCTGCAGGCCCCGGCGCAGCGTTTCGTTGATCAGGGTCTGGTAGCCACGTCCGCCAGCGCGAGCTTTGTAGGCATGCACGATGGCGTCATCCAGCATGATGGTGATGCGGTGCTTGCCGGCAGAATAGCCGGGCAGCACTTCGCCCAAGGGGCGCAGTTGCGCAGCCTGGGCCGCCGTCAGCTCGGGGCTCTCCAAATCTGGCGTGGATGCCATAGCGGCAGCATCTACTGCAGCCCAATCAATCTTCGGCGCTGACTTGCTCGCGGCCAGTTTCAAAGTTTTTTTGTTCACGGGCATTGGCCTTTCGAAAAGAAATGATGTGCGTGTGGTCTGGCGACGGCATGCAAATCACCACCAGCATCAAACGCCCGGCGAGCCGGTCGTAAGCAATAAAACGGCGTTCTGGGTAAATGCGGCGCACGTCCTCACGCACCCACATTGCAGCGTCGAACATGGCGCTTGCCGCCAGCAAAGGCAAGTTGCACTCCCGCAGGTTGGTTGCGTTTTTCTCGGCGTTGCAAGTGAATTGCATGGGCGGAGTATATGCATTTATATATGCATAGTCAAACTTCTGACCGGGGCATTTTTGTGCATTCAGCCTTAATGTGCTTCTGGACTTGGACCTCACCAGCCTAGGAATCAACCCCTATTGCGTGGGCTGTATGGGCGCACTGACCCGTTAGTAGGAGGCTAGCCGAAGCAACAAAATCAAATGTGGATTGGCTCCCCTCTTTCGCTCGCTGGGCGAGAGAGGGGCTGGGGGAGAGAGTGGGGGGGGGAAACCAGCCCTGCTGGAAAGCAAAAACAAGCGATCAGAACGGAATATCGTCGTCCATATCGTCAAACCCACTGGCTGGCCGCGCAGCAGGCGCCTGGCGGGCAGCGGGTGCGGCTTGGGGCGCGCGGGCGGGCGGGGGCGCCATGCGGCGGGGGGCGGGGGAGCCGCCGCCGTCTTCGCCGTCGCTCGGGCCGCCCATGCCTTCACGGCCGCCCAGGAGTTGCAATTCGGTGGCGATGATGTCTACCGTGTTTTTCTCGATGCCGGCCTGGTCGGTGTATTTGCCGTATTTCAGGCGGCCTTCAACATAGATCGGGCGGCCTTTTTTGACGTATTCACCGGCAATTTCGGCCAGGCGGTCATAAAAGGTGACGCGGTGCCACTGGGTGTCTTCCACGGTTTCACCGGTATTTTTGTCTTTGCGGCGGCTGCTGGTGGCCACGCTGACGTTGGCCACGGCCTGGCCCGAGGGAAGGTAGCGGATTTCGGGGTCGCGGCCACAGTTGCCGACCAGGATGACTTTGTTCACGGATGCCATGGTTTTCTCCAAAATTGTGGCGCCATTATCCCGCCTTTGCGGGCGCTTGGGGCAATGCAGAAATGGGCGGACTGGGCATTGTCGTGCACGCGGGGCCGCCCTTGGCGATAATGCGCAGTTTGGTCCGGCGCGCACGCTTTGAACACTCCCCACACTCCTTTTGACCTGGCTGGCGCTTTGAATGAGTCGCCCAACACCTCTGGCGCCTACCTGGGCGCCGCGCTGCGGCAAAACCTGATCAGCGTGCGCGGTGCGCGCACCCACAACCTCAAAAACATCGACCTGGACATTCCGCGCAACCAGCTCGTGGTCATTACCGGCCTGAGCGGTTCGGGCAAGTCCAGCCTGGCCTTTGACACGCTGTACGCCGAAGGCCAGCGCCGCTATGTGGAGAGCCTGTCCACTTACGCGCGCCAGTTTTTGCAGCTCATGGACAAGCCCGATGTGGATTTGATCG
>CANGHQ010000119.1 GCA_947453585.1 Burkholderiales bacterium
AGCAAGACTTGTGACGAATCTGGTGCAACCATGATGAAAGCCAGCTGACGGTTTTTCTAGGCACGCGCCTTGCTTATAGCCTTGTAACTTAACGAACACTGGAGCAGTCAATGGACGCATCAATGTGGGTGGCCAAAACGGGCCTCGACGCGCAACAGACGCGCATGAATGTGATTTCCAATAACTTGGCCAACGTGAACACCACGGGCTTTAAGCGCGACCGCGCGGTTTTTGAAGACCTGCTGTACCAAAACGTGCGCCAGGCGGGTGGCCAGACTGGCGCCACCACCCAGGCGCCCACGGGCTTGATGCTGGGAACCGGTGTGCGCGTGGTTGCCACCGAAAAGCTCAACGTCCAGGGAAACATGATCAACAGCCAAAATCCGCTGGATTTGGCGATTGCCGGTGACGGACATTTCCAGATCCTGCAGGCCGACGGCACAACCGCCTACACGCGTGACGGCAACTTCAAAGTGTCGGCAACCGGACAACTGGTCACCTCCAACGGTGCGCCCCTGCAGCCCGCCATCACCATTCCCCCCACCGCCGCCAGTGTCACCATTGGCCGCGACGGCACCGTCTCAGTGGAGCTGCAAGGCGGCGCCGGACAACAGGTGCTGGGTCAAGTGCTGATCGCGCGCTTCATGAACCCCGCGGGCCTGCAAGCCGCCGGCCAGAACATGATGCTGCAAACCCCCGCCAGCGGCGTGCCGCAAGTGGTGCCACCAGGCACCGCAGGCGCAGGCACCCTGATGCAAGGCACGCTGGAGGCGTCCAACGTCAACGTGGTGGAAGAAATGGTCAACATGATCGAAACCCAGCGCGCTTACGAGATCAACTCCAAGGCCATCTCTGCGGTAGACGGCATGCTGAAGTACATCAACCAGAACATGTAATTGGGCATCACCATGAAACATGTCTTGCTCGCCCTGACCGCCCTTGCCTTGAGCGCCTGCTCGGTCTTGCCGCGCGAGCCGCTGGCGCATTCAGAAGGTTTTCGCCCGGTGTACCCCGTAGCGCAAGCGCAGCCCCAAATGGCCACTGGCGCCATTTACAACGGTGCGCAAAGCGAAGCATTTTTTGGCCGAGGCCGCGCCTTTCAGATTGGTGACGTCATTACGGTGTTGCTGAACGAATCGACCCAGGCCGGTCGCACCCAAAGCGGCGTGGTTAAGCGCACATCCAGCAACGACGTGATTCCTGCGGCCATGGGCGGCGGCTTGCTGCCTGCGGCCAACCTCTTGGGCGGCACCATCAAGAGCGAAGGCACGGGCACTGCCGACCAGACCGCCTCGTTGACCGGTTCGGTGGCCGTTTCAGTCATCGACGTCATGTCCAATGGCAATCTGGTGCTGCGTGGCGAAAAGCAGCTCGCGCTTACCGAAGGCGCTGAAATTATTCAGGTGGCAGGCGTGGTGCGCCCTGACGATATCGCCCCCAACAACACCGTGCAGTCACGCCGCCTGGCCAATGCACAAATCACCTACCGCGGAACCGGCGACATGGCTGCGGCCACCCGGGCCGGCTGGGCCACTAGCGGCCTGTTGAAACTCTGGCCCTTCTAAAGGCCGAAAGCTCCATCACCATGCGAAAACTCCTCCACTCCCTGCCCCTGGCGGCCTTGCTGTGGGTGTTGCCGTTCTCGCTGGCGCATGCCGACCGCATCAAAGACCTCACCACCATGGCCGCCATGCGCGGCAACCAGTTGATCGGCTACGGCTTGGTCGTTGGTCTGCAAGGCACGGGCGACGGTTCGGACTTGTCGTTTACCACCCAGAGCATGAAAACCTTGCTCAACCGCATGGGCGTGAACCAGGAAAACCCGCTGAGCGACTTTGAGGCCGCCACCAGCGGCGGAAAGATAGACCTCAAGAACGTGGCCGCCGTGATGATTACTGCCGACCTGCCCGGCATGTCCAAACCTGGCCAGCGCATTGACATCAATGTGTCGGCCATCGGCAAGGCCACCAATTTACGTGGCGGAAGTTTGTTGCTGACCAGCCTGCGTGGCGTGGACGGCCAAATCTATGCGTTAGCCCAAGGCTCGCTGACTGCCACCGGTGTTGACGCAGGCGGTGCGGGCTCCAAAGTGTCCACCGGGGTCACCACCGCAGCCCGCATTCCTAGTGGGGCCACCGTTGAAAAAGCGGTAGACAACTCTTTTGACAAAGCCGACAACGTGCTGCTCAACCTGCGCGACGGTGACTTCACCACGGCGTCGAGCATCATCCAGGCCATCAATGCCAAGTTCGGCGGCGACGTGGCCACCGCCTTGGACAGCGTGTCCATCGTCGTGCGTGCGCCCATGGACAGCAGCCAGCGCGTGTCTTTCATGAGCATGATCGAAAACATCGACGTGCAGCCCGGCGAGCCTCCGGCGCGCATTGTGGTCAACGCCCGCACCGGCACCGTGGTCATCAGCCGCAACGTGCGGGTGTCCGCCGCAGCCGTGAGCCACGGCACCATCAGTGTGTCTGTGGCCATGACCAACGAGGTCTCGCAGCCCAGCATGTTGTCCAGCGGCGGCACGACACAGGCTGTGCAAAACGCCGACGTCAAGGTGTCGGAGCCCAACAAGCCCATGTTCTTGTTCCAGCCCGGTGTAGACCTGCGCCAGATCGTGGACGCGGTCAACCAGGTGGGCGCCACGCCTTCGGCCTTGATCGCGATTCTGGAAGCACTCAAAAGCTCTGGCAGCCTGCGCGCCGAGCTGTTGGTGATCTGACAGCCGCGCACTTACACCCCTTGCCCTGAACCCTGCCGCCATGGAAACCAACCCCAGCGCCCTGCCCCCCGCACCTGCCAGCACAGGCGTGACAGGCTCGTACCTCGACTTCGGGGGCCTAGGCGCGCTCAAGGGGCAAGCCCGCACCGACGCCAAATCTGCCACGCGCGAAACCGCACAGCAGTTTGAGGCCATGTTCCTGCAGATGATGATGAAGACCATGCGCGACGCCACACCCAAGGCCGACCTGGTTGAATCCGCCGCAAAAGACACGTTTGAAGGCATGTTTGACAAAGAGGTGTCCGTGTCCATGGCCAAACGCAACGCCCTGGGTTTGGCCGACATGCTGGTCAAGCACATGCCCGACACCACCGCGCCACAGCCCAGCACCGCCGCCATGCTGGAGGCACGCAATTCTCAGGGCAACAAAGGCATGTCCTTGCAAGCCGAACCGGCCAAGGCCATGGCGCTCAAAGGTGCGCCACCCGTGCTGGCTCCTCTTCCGCGTATGGGTGGCCCCATGCCACTGACCCAGCGTTTTGGGGCCGCGCAAGCCAGCAGCAGCCACACGCCTGACGGAGACACGCCATGAGCGACATCGCAGGCATTGCCGGCAATGCGGTTGCGGCCTACCAAAACGCGCTGTCCACCGTCAGCAACAACATCGCCAACGTAGCAACCGACGGTTACTCGCGGCAAGACGTAGCCTTGTCAGCGCTGCCCGTGACCAAGTCAGGAGGACTTTTTCTAGGATCTGGCGTGGTGCTCGACAACGTCAAGCGGCAATACGACGCTTTTGTTGAATCGAATTTGCGCAGCTCCACCAGCGACCTGGCCAGCCAGGGACCAATGGTCAATTACGCCAACCGCGTAGTTGACGTAATGGGCGGACAAACGATGGGCCTGAATACCGCTTTGGATCAATTTTTCAGTTCCGCCCGAGCCCTTTCAGCAGATACATCTTCAACGGTACTGCGTAGCAGCTTTGTGCGCGATGCCCAAAGCGTCACCCAACGCTTTGGGCAGCTTTCCGAGCAACTCGACCTCATAGGGGGAGAGACACAAAGTTCGGTCGACAATGCCGTATCACAGATCAATACCTTGACCAAGCAATTAGGGGTTGTCAACGGTCAGCTCACGAAACAGATGACAGAGGCCAAGCAGCCGCCTGACCTATTGGACCAACGCGATTTGTTGCTCAAAAACCTATCAGAGCTGGCCCACGTCAATACGGCGTTTGCCGTCAACGGCCAAGTCACAGTAAGTCTAGGGCCGACCGTTACCCAAGATATCGTGGTAAGCGGAACCACTGTATTACCCATCGGGGCCAATTACGATGCCGCATCGTCAGACAAAAAAGTGACCTTGGTGCTAGACCCCTATGGAAAGTCAACACCGCTGTCTGGAATTACTAGCGGTACGCTTGCCGGATTAATGGCATTTCGCGAACAAGTACTAGTTGGCTCACATAGCGCCCTCGACAACCTGGCGAAAACATTCGCAAGCGAAAGCAATACCATCCATGAGCAAGGTGTGGATGCTTATGGCAACCCCGGACAAGCGCTCTTTAGCATTGATAAAAATTCGACAAATGCTGCAGCCGGTATCAAAGTGGCGTTCGATGACCCACTTCTGGTAGCCGCCGCATCACAGTTTCGGGTAACTGAGAATGCGAACAATTCCAGTGGAACCAACGCCACCTTGGCCTACAACTCCGCTACGGCGTTGAGCAACGCTGGTCCGGCATCGCTTTCAACTGTATTGGTCAACAATGACCATCCCAGCGCAGCGCGGAACTTTGTGGTGTCAAGCAGCGTCCCAGTGACGGCTGTTGCAACCATTCCACAGGGAATGTCGGACGTGGGCATTTACCTCGACACCTTGCAGCCCGGACAAGGGCTCCAGGTATTGACACGCGACGGCCGCCAGCTGATTGGCCAATCCATTGCAAACAACAGCGCTGTTCTGGGCGCGATGATGACCGCCGATAACGGTTTTCAGGTCGGCGCCAGCTACAGCGATGCCTACCTCAATGCCGCGAAACAGTCGGTTCAGGTGTCCGGCACGGCCACCGGCGCGCAAAGCTTTTTGGGCGTGGCCATTCCGTACAACCCGTTAAACGATACAACCGCCGGCGCAACCGCAGCGCTGATCGTGGCAAACAAGGCAAACATTTTGGCTGGTTCTGCCGCATTGGCGGCTGGAATTACAGACCTAGCGCAGGATCCCGTTGACCCGACCAAGCTGATCATCACCACCAACCAGACCAGTCCGGCACGCGCGGGTCTGGCTGCATCGGGCAGTGGAGGAATCCAGTTTGGGGCAGGCGTGGACCTGCAATTCAAGGGGATGACCGTTTTTTACGGTGCCCAAGCAAGCGTCCAATCCCAACCCATCTACGACAGCAAAGATCAAATTGGTGGCAGCAAACAATTTCCAGCAGTATTGCAGGGCGGCAGCATTCTGGGGTTGCCAGACGGTATCGCGAAGGACGCGATCACAGTAGATGGCGTTTCTTTGGGCGCGCTAAATGGGCCGGTATCCAGTGCTAAGGCGGTAGCTGACTGGCTGAACACCGCCTCGAACCAAACAGGTGTGGTCGCAAGTGCTTCCAATGTAATCAAAATTTCAGATAGCCAGCTGAGGCTGCGTACCTCGAGCCTGGTAATCAACAATAACGTCATAGACCTCACCGGGGTGGCTACGAAGGAGCAACTTGCCGAGGCCATAAACGCCCGAGCGACGCCAGCACGTACGATTGCGGCACAAATATCGGCTGAAGGCGCATTGACCATTACCAATGCCCCAGGGCACGAGGGAGAGGACATCCGCATCGGCAACTTGATGGGCTCAGGATCCGATAACGCATTGGGTATCCAAGGTGGCACCTACCGCGGCCAGGTAAGCCTAACCCAACCCTTGTCAATTACCAAACCCATACAGCTTGGCTTTGGTAGCTCCGGCACTCCCAGTCAATTGGCGCAGCTCGGTTTCCGAACCGGCGCCTTCATTTCAGGCGCAAGCAAAGACGATTTGTTGGTATTTGTTACTGGAACGGGATCTGCCACGGTCTCGGCTAGCTATGGCGGCGCACCTATAGACGGCAAACAAGCGCTGAGAACCAACCCAATGAACGTAGAGTTCCTGACCGCCACCAAGTACCGAATCACCGACACCAATTCGGGTACTGTGCTCGCAGAACGGGCGCTCGATCCTACCAAACTAAGTCCGGCAATTTCCTATCAGGGATTGGAGCTTTCATTTACTGCACCGCCCAAACAAGGCGATCAGTTTGCGCTCGACGGCAATCAAGACGGCATCGGCAATAACGAAAACATGCTGGCCATGAATGCTTTGGAAAGCAAGAGCGTGGTGGGAAATAAGACACTGTC
>CANGHQ010000120.1 GCA_947453585.1 Burkholderiales bacterium
ACGCGCGCATCAGCGT
Organism: Burkholderiales bacterium; assembly: GCA_947453585.1. GTDB lineage: Bacteria > Pseudomonadota > Gammaproteobacteria > Burkholderiales > Burkholderiaceae_C > Allorhodoferax. The sequence continues at coordinate 17 of CANGHQ010000120.1, forward strand.
CATGGGCGGCGAGCAGGCCGCCAGCGTCTTGGCCACGGTCAAGCGCGACGGCTTGGAGGCCAAGGGCGGCAGCTGGAGCGCCGACGAAGAAGCCGCGTTCAAAGCCCCCATCAAAGCCCAGTACGAAACCCAGGGCCACCCCTATTTCGCCACCGCCCGCCTGTGGGACGACGGCATCATCGACCCGGCAGACACCCGCCGCGTGCTGGCCCTGGGCCTGAGCGCCGCGCTGAACGCGCCGGTGGCAGAGACGAAGTTTGGCATTTTTCGCATGTGATGTGTATGATTATTGAATTTCGTACACATTGAGGAGTTTCCATGCGAACCAATATCGAAATTGACGACAAGCTTATGGAAGCGGCTATGGCGGCCGGCGGCTTTAAGACCAAGCGCGAGGCGGTGGAAGAGGGCTTGCGTCTGGTCGCGCGGCGCAGGGTGTATGAAGGCTTGCTGGCGCTGCGCGGCAAGTTGCATTGGGACGACTCCGACGAAGGCTGGGCCAAGGTGCGCGAGCAGCAGGCCTTGGTCGTCAATGAAGCGGCGCCCGCGCCTTATGTCGCAAAGGCTACCAAGGTGGCGACCGTCAAACGAGGTCGTGCCAAGTGATTCTGGTGGACTCCAGCGTCTGGATTGACTTCTTCAACGGCGCATCGAACACGGCCGTGGATCGCTTGGAGGCGCTATTGAGCGACAGCAGTTCCACGCTGGCCACGGCCGACCTGGTCGTATTTGAGGTGTTGCGGGGCTTTCGCTCCAGTCGCCTCTTGGTGGATGCGCAGGAGCGGCTGTCCGAGTTGACGCAAGTGCAGCTCGGTGGCTTGGCAAATGCACTGCAAGCCGCAGACCACTACCGCGAACTGCGCGCCCTTGGCTATTCCATTCGCAGCCCGATTGATGTGCTGTTGGCCAGCTACTGCATCACGCACGGCCATTTGCTGCTGCACCGCGACGCTGATTTCGATGTGATGGCCGCCTTGCGCGGCTTGCAGGTCGTGCGGCACTAACGAAGGCGAACCATGGACCCACAACGCCACTTTCAAACCCTGGCCTGCAACACGCACTGGCTCGACATGGTTGCCCCCTTGTAACGAGAAGCCCATTCATACCCCTAAGGACACCATGTTCACCAAAATCCTCATCGCCAACCGCGGCGAAATCGCTTGCCGCGTGGCGGCCACCGCTGCCCGTTTGGGCATCCAAACCGTGGCTGTGTATTCGGACGCTGACGCCCGGGCGCGCCACGTGCAACTGTGCGACCAGGCGGTGCACATTGGTGGCAGTGCGCCCAAGGACAGCTATTTGCGCTGGCAGGCGATCATTGACGCCGCGCTGGCCACGGGCGCGCTGGCCATTCATCCGGGTTACGGATTTTTGAGCGAGAACGATGCCTTTGCGCAAGCTTGCGCCGACGCGGGCTTGGCTTTTATTGGCCCATCGCCCAGTGCTATTCGCGCCATGGGCCTGAAGGCCGAGTCCAAGCAATTGATGGAGCGCGCCGGTGTGCCGCTGGTGCCCGGCTACCACGGCGCCGAACAAGACCCTGCGCTTTTGCAGCGCGAGGCCGACCGCATTGGCTACCCCGTGCTGATCAAGGCCAGTGCAGGCGGCGGCGGCAAGGGCATGCGCATCGTGGAGGCGACTGGCGACTTTGCCGCCGCCCTGGCCAGTTGCCAGCGCGAGGCCGTGAGCAGCTTTGGCAATGGTGCGGTGCTGATTGAAAAGTATGTGCAGCGCCCGCGCCACATCGAGATTCAGGTGTTTGGCGACAGCCAGGGTAATTACGTTTACCTGTTTGAGCGCGATTGCTCGGTGCAGCGCCGCCACCAAAAGGTGCTGGAAGAAGCCCCCGCACCCGGCATGACCGAGGCCCTGCGCGCGCAAATGGGCGCCGCCGCCGTCGCGGCAGCCCGCGCGGTGAACTACGTGGGCGCGGGCACGGTGGAATTTATTGTGGAACAGGCCAGCTACGACCGGCCCGAGGCCATGGTTTTTTACTTTATGGAGATGAACACGCGCTTGCAGGTGGAACATCCGGTCACGGAAGCCATCACCGGTCTTGATTTGGTGGAGTGGCAATTGCGCGTGGCGAGTGGCCAGCCGCTGCCCTTGCGCCAAGATGAGTTGCAAATCACCGGCCACGCGATTGAGGCGCGCATTTGTGCTGAGACTCCGGACAAACAGTTTTTGCCCGCCACTGGCACGCTCCGTGTTTACGCCTTGCCCGCGCACAGCAGCTTTGCCCGCGCCGACTACGGCGTGCGCGTGGACTCGGGTGTGCGCCAGGGCGACACCATCAGCCCCTACTACGACTCCATGGTCGCGAAACTCATCGTGCACGGACGTACCCGCGCCGAGGCGCTGGCGCGCATGGACGCGGCACTCGCCCAAACCCATATCGTCGGCCTGAGCACCAATGTGCAGTTCTTGCGCCACGTGGTGACCAGCGACGCTTTTGCCCAAGCCCGTCTGGACACGGCGCTGATTGCGCGCGAGGCCACCGCGCTGTTTGACCAAGAAAAAGTGGGCCTGGCCTGGGCCGGTGCGGCCTTGGTGGCGGACACTTTGCGCCTTGAGAGCGCTGCAGCGGACGCAAGCGCGGGCTGGAAAGACCCTTGGGCCGCACGCGATTCCTGGCAGTCGCACGCCGCACCGGTGCGCAACTTTGCGCTGGAATTTGCCGGTGCGCCCCAAAGCGCCACTCTGCGACCAACGCGCGACGGCGCCGCACAACTTGAATGCGGCGGCGTGAACGCTGCGCTGAACTTCACGGTGCAAGCCGACGGCAGCTTGGACATTGCCTGGGGCAACGAGCGCCAGCGCCTGCGGGTTTACCGCCAGGGCGAAACCGCCCATGTGTTCCTGGCCCACGGCGCCACCCAGATCGTGGCGGTAGATGCGCTGGCCCACGCGGCGGTGGCGCAGGCCGACACTGGCCGCCTGACCGCGCCCATGCCGGGCAAATTGTTGTCGTTCATGGTCAAGGCGGGCGACGTGGTCCGCCGCGGTCAGCCGCTGGCGGTGATGGATGCGATGAAAATGGAGCACACCATCAGCGCGCCTGCCGACGGCACCGTGCAAGAACTGCTCTACGCCCCGGGTGACCAGGTGGCGGAGGGTGCCGAGTTGCTGCGCCTGGCGGTGGCCGTGGCGGCCTGAGGCCGCTTGCCCTTTTTGACCTGAACCCAACGCCCATGCGCATCACTTTTTGCTGCACCGACACCAAGCCCGAACCCTGGCTGCAAGGCCTGCAAGCCGCGCTGCCCCAGGCGGACGTGAGCCTCTGGCACAGCGGCGCGGCGCCTGCCGACTACGCCGTGGTTTGGGCGCCGCCACAAGCCCTGTTTGACCAGCAGCCGCAACTCAAGGCGGCGTTCAATATTGGCGCGGGGGTGGACGCACTGCTGGCGCTGCAAGTGCCCGCCCAAACCAAGCTCGTGCGCCTGGACGACGCCGGCATGTCGGTGCAAATGGCCGAATACGTGTGCCACGCGCTGATCCGCCACACCCGCGAATTTGACGCCTACGAGGCCGATACCCGCGCAGGCAACTGGTCGTTTCGCAAGCCGCTGGCGCGTGCGGATTTTCCGGTGGGCATCTTGGGCTTGGGCGTGCTGGGCGCGCGGGTGGCGCAGGCGGTGGCGCAGTTTGAGTTTCCGGTGTTGGGCTGGAGCCGCAGCCCCAAGCACATCGCTGGCGTGCAATGCTTTAGCGGCGCGCAAGAGCTGGCCCCGTTTTTGGCGGGCACCCGCGTGCTGGTCAACCTGCTGCCGCTCACGCCCGAGACCGAAAACATCCTCAACCACAGCACCCTTTCGCAACTGCAAAGCGGCGCCTACCTGATCAACGTAGCCCGGGGCCGCCATTTGGTGGAGGAAGACCTGCTGGCGCTGCTGGAGACGGGCCAGATGGCCGGGGCCATGCTCGACGTGTTCCGCACCGAGCCCCTGCCCGCAGGCCACCCGTTTTGGACGCATCCGCGCATTACCGTGACGCCGCACACCTCGGCGCGCACTTTGCGCAGCGAAAGCATTGCGCAAATCGTGGGCAAAATCCAGGCGCTGGAGCGGGGTGAGCCGGTGGCCGGGGTCGTGGATTTGGCGCGCGGGTATTGAACTCGCGCTGCGGCCAAGGTCTTGCCGCCGCCCATTGCCTTTTTGTTCGCTTCACTGTTTATTCTGAGGTCTTTTAATGTCCATTCCCTCCCACGTCAACATCCTCGAAGTCGGCCCGCGCGACGGCCTGCAAAACGAAAAGCAGCCGGTGCCCGCTGCCATCAAGGTCGAACTGGTGCAGCGCCTGCAAGAAGCGGGCTTTACGCAAATTGAAGTCACTAGCTTCGTCAGCCCCAAATGGGTGCCGCAAATGGCGGACAACGCGCAAGTGATGGCCGGCATTGCGCGCAAACCGGGCGTGCGCTATTCGGTGCTCACGCCCAATATGCAGGGTCTGGAAGCGGCCCTGGCCAGCCAGCCCGACGAGATTGTGGTGTTTGGCGCGGCCAGCGAGGCGTTTAGCCAAAAGAACATCAACTGCAGCATCAGCGAAAGCATGGAGCGCTTTCGCCCGGTGGTGGCCGCTGCGCTGGCCCAAGGCGTGGCGGTACGCGGCGCCATATCGTGCGCGCTGGGGTGCCCGTATGAGGGCGAGATTGCGCCCGAGCGCGTGGCGCTGGTGGCGCGCCTGATGCGCGAGATGGGCGTTCAGCACATCGGCGTTGCCGACACTATTGGCGTGGGCACGCCGCGCAAGGTGCGCTCAGCCTTGGAAGCGGCGCTGCGCCACTACCCCCTTGAGGCGGTGTCTGGCCACTTTCATGACACCTATGGCCAGGCGCTGGCCAACACCCTGGCGGCGCTGGAGCTAGGTATTTCCAGTTTTGACACATCGGTGGCTGGACTGGGCGGCTGCCCGTATGCCAAGGGCGCCACCGGCAACGTGGCCACCGAAGACGTGGTGTTCATGCTGCAAGGCATGGGCATTGACACTGGTATTGACCTGGAGCTGCTGCTGGACGCCAGCGCGTTTATCAGCGGCTATTTGCAGCGTGTGCCAAACTCGCGGGCTGCCACTGCCCTCTTGAACCGCCGCAATGCCACCTGATTCCCCTTCGTATTCATCGCCCCGCGCCGAGCGCCCCCAGCGCCGGGCCAAGCCCGACCCCGCCACCCAATACCAGCGCTTGCTGGCCGCGCGCCGGCCTGACGCGCTGGCCGCGCCCTACGCGCCGCCGTCTCCCTGCATCTCGGTGTGCCAGATGGACGCGCAAACCGGCTGGTGCATAGGCTGCCTGCGCAGCATCGAGGAAATTGGCGCCTGGTCCAACAACACCGACCAAGACAAACGCGCGGTTTGGCAGCGCATTGGCGAACGACTGGAGTTTTTGAAATGAAGCAAATCACGTTTTTTCTGGACTTTATTTCGCCTTACGCCTATCTGGCTTTTAAGGCGCTGCCCCAGGCGCTGGAAGGTCTGAGTTACGGCGTGCGCTACCAGCCGGTGTTTCTGGGCGGGCTGCTCAAGGCCAAGCAACAAATGGGACCCGCCGAGATTCCGATGAAGCGCGAATGGGTCTACCGTCAATCCCAGTGGCTGGCGCAGGCCCAAGGCGTGCGGCTGGATTTACCCGCCGCCCATCCCTTTAACCCACTGGGCTTGCTGCGCCTGGCCGTGGCCAGCGACCCGCAAGGCAACCCGAACCGCTATGTCTGCGAAACCCTGTTTCGCCATGTGTGGGAAGGCGGCCAAGACGCCGCCGACGCCCAGCGCCTGCAAGCCCTCACTACTGAGTTGGCACCCGCGCGCGACCCCAATAGCGACGAGGCGCGCGACCAACTCAAGGCCCATACCGATGACGCTATCGCCCAGGGTGTGTTTGGCGTGCCGAGTTACGCCGTGGACGGCCAGGTGTTCTGGGGCTTGGATTCGCTGCCCATGTTGCGCAGCTGTGTGGCTGGCGATGCCTGGTTCAGCGGCCCGCAGTGGGACGCAGCGGCGCAACTGCCCTCGGGCATTCCTGCCCGCAAGGCCTGAGCCGCTGCGGACGACACGTTTTTTCAATATGAACATTTCTACCTGGTGGCTGTTTTTCGGCATGACCTTTG
>CANGHQ010000121.1 GCA_947453585.1 Burkholderiales bacterium
CCCCAGCGGCGCGGTGCCAATGATGTAGGTGCCTACCGGCATGGCGCGCGCGGCCAACTCGGGCGCCACGGCCGGGCCGTAGGCGGGCAGCGTGCAGTTACCGGCCAAAACCGCAAAGCCGGCGCGCACCTGGCCCTGCGCCGTGTGCGCGGCTACCGTCTCGCCCCGGTCCAGGGCGGTAACGGCAGAGTTTTCAAAAATCTGTACGCCCAAAGACGCAGCCGCACGCGCCAGGCCCAGGCCGTATTTGAGCGGATGCAGGTGGCCCGAGCGCTTTTCATAGGCGCAGGCCAGGTAGCGCGCGCTGCCAATGTGGTCTTGCACCGCCGCGCCCGTGGCCCATTGGGTGGCAAAGCCGTAGTCGCGCTCCAGCGTCTGCATTTCTTCTTCTAGCGCGCGCACCTTGCGGAGCGAATCGGCCACATACAAATAGCCTTGCACCCGGTCGCAGTCGATCTGGAATTCGGCAATGCGCCGCTCGATCAGGTCAATCGCCTCTAGCGACATGTCCCAGGCATGGCGCGCACCGGCGGGGCCAAGCTGCGCTTCAAACGGGCCCTGCCCGCTGGCAAAACCCACAATCGTCTGCCCGCCATTGCGCCCCGAGGCGCCGCTGCAAATGCGGTCGGCCTCTAGCACCACCACCTGCAAGCCGCGCTGCGCCAGCTCAATGGCGGCGGACAGGCCGGCAAAACCTGCGCCCACCACCACCACGTCGGCCATCAGATCGGTTTGCAGCGCAGGCAGCGGCGCGGGCCGCAGCACGCTGGCTTCGTAATAGCTGTGCTGGTTGAGCTGGGTGTCTGACTGTAAAAGCGAGGCCATGGCGGTATTTCTCCTTAGCGCGGGCGCTTGGCGACCTGGCCGCACAAATACGTCCAGACCAGGGTGGCGGCGGCGTTGCTGGTGAGTTCGGCATGGTCGTAGGCCGGTGCCACTTCCACGCAGTCCATGCCCACAAAGTTGAGCACCGCCAGCTCCTCCAAGAGCGTGAGCACCTGCGTGCTGCTCAGGCCGCCAGGCTCGGGCGTGCCGGTGCCCGGGGCAAAGGCCGGGTCCAGGCAGTCGATGTCCAGCGTCAGGTACACCGGCATTTGGCCAATGCGCTGGGTAATTGCGTCCACCACCGGTTGCAGGCCCGTGCCGTCTTGGCCGCGCAACTGGCGCGCGGTGTAAATCAGCCCCCCCTGGTCGGCCACATACTCACGCGCCTCGCGCACGCCGCCCGAGCGTAGCCCGATTTGCACCGTGTGCTGCGGGCTGACCATCCCTTCTTTTAGCGCCTCATAAGTCCAGGTGCCATGGCCCGAGGGCTCGCCAAAGTGGTCTGTCCAGGTGTCGCAATGGGCGTCAAAGTGGATGAGCGCGATTTGCCCGTAGCGGGCCTTGGCCGCGCGCAGTAGCGGCAAGGTCACCGAATGGTCGCCGCCCAAAAATACGCAGTGGTGGCGCGCCATGAGCGCTGCGGCCTGCGCCTCAATCTGCGCGCGCACCACTGGCAGGGGCGAGGCGTTGGGCAGGCGCATGTCTCCGGCGTCGCCCAAAAGGCCGAGCGGCGAGACGTCAAAGTGCGGGTGCGTGCCGTCGCACAGCATGAGGCTGGCGCGGCGGATCTCCTGGGGGCCAAAGCGGGCACCGGGGCGGTTGGTCACAGCGCCGTCAAAGGGGATACCGGCCAGCGCAAAGGGCTGGTCTTGCAGCGCATCGGCGGCAAGAAAGCGGTTGCTATTGTTGGCATAAGCGAAATGGTCGCTGCTCATCGTGTAACCTCCAAGTCCTTGCATAGTAATCGCTGGCCCCAGGCGCTGCGGCTTTGCTTTTGGCGGCGCGTCTTGCGCTGCTTCCCACTTTTAGTCCTTCATCTTGACCCACCGTTTCCAACGCCCCCTGGCCTTTCTTTGCCTGGCCCTGAGCATGAGCCTGGTGGGCGTCTATGTGGCGCTGTCCAAGCCCCTGGTGGCCGCCATTCCGGTTTTTTTGCTGGGCTGGATGCGCTTTGGCATTGCGGCGGTGGCCATGGCCGGCTGGCTCAAGAAACCAGCCAGCGAGGGCCCGCTGGACCGGCGCACGCGCATCCTGCTGTTTTTTGAGTCGTTTTTGGGCAACTTCCTGTTTTCCATTTGCATGCTCTTTGGCGTGAGCATGACGAGCACCGTGTCTGCCGGGGTGATTCTGGCGGCTATTCCTGCGGTGTCGGCGCTGATGAGCGGTATCTTTTTGAAAGAACGCATGGGCTTGCGCATTTGGCTGGCCGTGGCCTGCGGCGCCCTGGGCATGGCGATGCTGTCCCTGGGCAAACAAGCGCCGGGCGCCAGCCTGAGCGCCGCCGACGCTGACCGCGCGCTTTGGGGCAACCTCTTGGTTTTTGGTGCGGTGGTGTGCGAGGCGGCCTATATCGTCATCGGCAAACGCCTAACCGCCGACATCAGCCCCAAGCGCATTGCCGCCGTGATCAACCTGATTGGCTTTGCCCTGATGGCGCCTGCAGGCCTGTACTACGCGCTGCAATTTGACTTTGCCGCAGTGCAAGCCCCGTCGTGGGCGCTATTGGTGTTTTACGCGATTGCCGCCAGCGTGGGCACGGTTTGGCTGTGGATGACCGGCTTGCAAACCATTCCTGCGGCGCAGGCCGGGGTGTTTAGCGTGATGCTGCCCGTGACCGCTGCGGCCATTGGCGCCTTGTTCTTGCATGAGAGCTTTAGCGCGGTGCAGGCTGGCGCGTTTGCGGTGGCCTTGTTTGGTCTGCTGCTGGCCACGCTGCCCGGGCGTCGTGCGCCTGCTGCCAACATTTAGCCTGCAGACTTACAGCGCTCGGGCGCTGACCACCATGCCGTCTTCGTCGGCATACAACCAGTCACCGGGACGCACCCATACGCCCTGAATCTGCACCGGCACCTGGGTTTGCCCCGCCATGCGGCGCTGCGTAGGCATGGGTACCAAGGCCAGCGCGCGTATGCCCACGGCGCACTGCGCGAGTTCTGCCGCGTCGCGCACGCAGCCGTCCACCACCACGCCGGCCCAACCGTTGCGCACCGCGTGCGCACCTAGCTTGCCACCCATCAAGGCCCGGCGCAGGGACGCGCCACCGGCCACTACCAACACTTGCGCCACCCGACCCTGCGCTCCGTCTACCCAGCCAGGGGACTCCAGAGCGGCCTTGACGCTGGTGTTGTCGTCCAAGCACGCAACGGTGACCACGGGCCCGTGAAAGCGGCGCAGTTGGCCAAAATCTGAAAAAACTGGCGGCAGAACACGGAAATCACCGCTGGCGTCGTCCAAGTGCTGGTCGCACAAATCGGTCGTTGGCTGGAAAGAAGGCATGAAATAGAACCCAAAACAAGCATGAACCCGGCCCGGTTGGGGACGTTTCTTCACGAAAAAAATAAATTACCCCCCGAAAAAAGTATTCTCCCTCTAGGAAAGAGGCCTTTTCTCCAGTAGCATCTGCGCTCCAGCCGAGGAGTTTATCGCTGGCTACACATTCACTTCCACAAGGACGAACCAATAATGGCAACTGCTAAAAAAGCCCCCGCTGCAAAAGCGGCACCCGCAAAAAAAGTCACCGCCGCTAAAGCCGCAGCCCCTGCGAAAAAAGTAGCAGCCAAAGTGCCTGCGAAAAAGCGCGCTGTGAACGCCGCCTTCATGAAGCCCCTGACCCCCAGCGCCGCATTGGCTGCAGTGGTTGGCGCAGCTCCCCTGCCCCGCACCGAAGTGGTCAGCAAGCTGTGGGTCTACATCAAGAAGCACAAGCTGCAAGACGCCGCCAACAAGCGCAACATCAACTCTGACACCGCACTGAAGGCCGTTTTCGGCAAAGCGCAAGTCACGATGTTCGAGATGGCTGGCCTGATCGGCAAGCACCTTTCGTGATTGCCTGAACCCGGCCGACTGGCGGGTTCAACCTAAAAAAAGCCGGGTTTACCCGGCTTTTTTTGTGGGCGCGCTTGCCGGGTGGTCGCCACTATGCAATTTAATAAATTGCGACTGCAAGCGCGTACCAGCCGAGACCCACCGCCCGTTGTGTCTCAGGCACAACGCGGTGTCTGCTTCTCGTTTCCCTCTCATCGCCCTCTGGTTTACAGCAGCAAGCCAGTCAAACAAGCGGCGCACCAGGCGGCATGTCTGCCACTTTTGTCTGGCACCCGAAGGCGGATCGGGCAGGCGGTAAAAGTCCGCAATCCGCGCCTTACTGCATAGAATTCAAGGCGATTCCTGCGCACTTGGATTGGCCGCCGCAAGACACTGCGGCGCCCCGACGGTCAGACGCCCCTTTTTGGTTCAACGTGGAGACTCACCTCATGACAGAAGAAGCAACAACGCCGGCATCCCCAGCTCGCCGACGCGCCGGGCGCGGCAGCGGCAGCATCCGCGTTGCACCCTCCACCACCAAATACCGCAATCTCAAGCACCGCTTTGCGCCCACGCCCATGGTGTCCGAGGACGAACTCGAGGCGATTCACAACGCATCGCTGACGATTTTGGAAGAAATGGGCATGGATTTCATGCACGAGGAAGCGCGCGCCATCCTGAAAAAGGCCGGGGCCGACGTCAAAGCGGGCTCCGAGCGGGTGCGCTTTGACCGCAACATGATTCTTGAGGCCATCAAGACCTGCCCGTCCGAGTTCACACTGCATGCCCGCAACCCCGAGCGCAATGTGCACATTGGCGGCAAAAACCTGGCCTTCGCCCAGGTCGCCAGCCCACCCAATGCCTCTGACATGCAAGGCGGACGGCGCGCAGGCAACCAGCAAGACTTCCGCAATTTGGTCAAACTGGCGCAGCGCTACGACATCATCCATTGCTCCGGCGGCTACCCCGTCGAGCCCGTGGATTTGCATGCGTCCATCCGCCACCTCGATTGCCTCTCGGACATCGCCAAGCTCACGGACAAGGCTTTTCATGCTTATTCGCTGGGCAAAGAGCGCAACCAAGACGGGCTGGAGATCGCCCGCATTGCGCGCGGCATCAGCCGCGAGCAGATGGACCGCGAGCCTTCGCTGTTTTCCATCATCAACAGCTCATCGCCCCTGCGCCTGGACACGCCCATGTTGCAAGGCATTCTGGAAATGTCCTCGCGCAACCAGATCATCATCCTCACGCCCTTTACCCTGGCGGGCGCCATGGCGCCGGTGACGATTGCAGGCGCCTTGGCGCAGCAAAACGCTGAGGCGCTGGCCGGCATTGCGCTCACACAGCTAGTGCGCCCCGGCGCGCCTGTGGTCTATGGCGGCTTTACCAGCAATGTGGACATGAAAAGCGGCGCACCGGCCTTTGGCACGCCCGAGTACATGAAGGCGGTGCTGGTGGGCGGGCAACTCTGCCGCAAATACGGCATTCCTTACCGCACCAGCAATGTCAACGCCGCCAACACGGTGGATGCGCAGGCGGCGTATGAGTCGGTGTTTTCGCTCTGGGCGCTCACGCAAGCGGGCGGCAACTTCATCATGCACAGCGCGGGCTGGATGGAAGGCGGTCTGACCGCATCGTTTGAGAAATTCATTCTGGACTGCGATTTGCTGCAAATGGTGGCCGAATTTTTGACGCCGCTGGACGTGAGCCCCGCAGGCTTAGGTCTGGACGCGGTGCGCGACGTGGGCCCGGGCGGCCACTACTTTGGCACGGCGCACACGCTGGAGCGCTTTGAGACGGCGTTTTATTCGCCCATCATCTCGGACTGGCGCAATTACGAGACCTGGGACGAGGGCGGACGCCCCACCGCGTACGATAAGGCCAACGCCGTATGGCAAAAAGAACTGGCCGCTTACGAGCGCCCCCATATGGACCCGGCGATCGAGGAAGAACTCGACGCCTTTGTGGCCAAGCGCAAGTCCGAGGGCGGCGCGCCCACCGACTTCTAAACGCGACAGAACTCATAGAACCTTTGACTCTTTCTTTGCAACAAGGAACGCAACAGTGAAAACAACAGCTCGGGTAGTAGTAATTGGCGGTGGTGTGGTGGGATGTTCGGTGCTTTACCACCTGACCAAAAAAGGCTGGAGCGACGTGATGCTGATCGAGCGCGACCAGCTCACCTCCGGCTCGACCTGGCACGCCGCCGGCGGCTTTCATACCCTCAACGGCGACCCG
>CANGHQ010000122.1 GCA_947453585.1 Burkholderiales bacterium
GCGAGCGCACACCCACTGGCGGCACCTACCTGCACCCGCGCCAGGTGCTGCGCGAGCTGGAAAAAGCCATGCCCAAGCGCGTGATGGTGTCCACCGACATTGGCAACATCAACGCCGTGGCCAATAGCTACCTGCGCTTTGACGAGCCGCGCAGCTTCTTCGCGCCCATGAGCTTTGGCAACTGCGGCTATTCGCTGCCCACCATGATCGGCGCCAAGGCCGCCGCCATGGACCGCCCCGCTGTGGCCTACGCCGGTGACGGCGCCTGGGGCATGAGCATGTCAGAACTCATGACCGCCGTGCGCCACGACATTCCCGTGACCGCCGTGGTCTTCCACAACCGCCAATGGGGCGCCGAGAAGAAAAACCAGGTCGATTTCTACAACCGCCGCTTTGTGGCCGGTGAGCTGGAAAGCGAAAGCTTTGCCGGCATCGCCATTGCCATGGGTGCCGAAGGCATCGTGGTGGACAAGTTGGAAGACGTGGGCCCGGCCTTCAAGCGCGCCATTGACATGCAGATGAACGAAGGCAAAACCTGCGTGATCGAGATCATGTGCACCCGCGAACTGGGCGACCCCTTCCGCCGCGACGCGCTGGCCAAGCCGGTGCGCTTTTTGGACAAGTACAAGGACTACGTCTAAGCCCCGCCGTCTTAGGAGCCGCCATGAGCGCCACCCCCGACGGCCAGGCCAGTCACCCCCGCTTGGACCGTCTGGTTGCGCAAGCAATTGCGCGCGCTGGCAGCACGCCCGGCGCGCTGGCCATGGTCTACCCCTGCGACGCGCTGGCCATGGATGCTGCGCAACGCATTCTGGACAGCGGCATGGCGCGCCCGGTGCTGATTGGCCCGTCTGATTTGATAGCCCAAGCCGCAGCACTAGCCGGTGTGGACGTGCGCCGCTTTGAAGTGGTGGACACTGGCGCCCACGCGCCCGACGCCGCCCTGCGCGCCACCACCTTGGCGCGCAGCGGCGCGGTCAGCGCGCTGATGAAAGGCTCGCTGCACACCGACGAACTGATGAGCGCCGTGGTCAACAAGGCCACTGGTCTGCGCGGTACTGCGCGCATCAGCCACGCCTTTGTGTTTGACCTGCCGCGCTACCCCAAGCTGCTGGCCCTGGCCGACTGCGTGGTCAACATCGCCCCCGACCTGAAAACCAAAAAAGACATTCTGGGCAACGCGGTGGCGCTGTTGCAGACGCTGGGCATTGCGCAGCCCAAGGTGGGCATCGTGACTGCGGTGGAAACCGTGAACCCCGCCATCCCCGCCACGCTGGACGCGCGCGACTTGGTGGAAATGGCCCACGCCGGGGCCTGGCCGGGCGCGATTGTGGAAGGGCCGCTGGGCTTTGACAATGCCATTTCGGCCGAGGCTGCGCGCATCAAAAAAATCGACTCCAAAGTGGCGGGCGACGCCGACCTGCTGGTGGTGCCCGACCTGAACGCCGGCAACATGCTGTACAAAAGTTTCAACTACATCGGCGGAGGCGACTGCGCCGGGCTGGTGCTGGGTGCGACCGTGCCGATCGTGCTGACCTCGCGCGCCGACAGCCTGCAGTCGCGCCTGGCCTCGGTGGCGCTGGCGGTGCTGTGCGCACGGGCCGCAACCCCAGCCTGAACTTCCTCTGAACCAAGGATTCCCACGTGTTCAAATTTTTATCCTCCGAGCCGGTGCACCAGCCGCTCAAGGCCCCCACGCCCACGGCCGAGACCACCATCAAGTGCACCACTTGCTATATGTGCGCCTGCCGCTGCGGCATCCGCGTGCACTTGCGCGAGGGCGAGAACGGCCCCGAGGTGCGCTACATCGACGGCAACCCGAACCACCCGCTCAACCAAGGCGTGATTTGCGCCAAGGGTTCCTCGGGCATCATGAAACAGATCTCGCCCGCGCGCCTGACGCAGCCCCTGCTGCGCAAGCCCGGCAGCGAGCGGGGAGCGTCTGAGTTTGAAGCCATCAGCTGGGAAAAAGCCTACGAGATCTTGACCGAGCGGCTGCAAAAAATCCGCTCTACCGACCCCAAGAAATTTGCACTATTTACCGGGCGCGACCAGATGCAGGCGCTGACGGGCTTGTTTGCCCGCCAGTTCGGCACGCCCAACTACTCGGCGCACGGCGGCTTTTGCTCGGTCAATATGGCGGCCGGCATGATCTACACCGTGGGCGGCAGCTTTTGGGAGTTTGGCGGCCCCGACCTGGACCGCTCCAAGGTGTTTGTGATGCTGGGCACGGCGGAGGACCACCACAGCAACCCGATGAAGATTGCGCTGTCCAAGTTCAAGCGCAGCGGCGGGCGGTTTATCTCGATCAACCCGATTCGCACCGGCTACTCGGCCATTGCCGACGAGTGGATTCCTATCAAGCCCGGCACCGACGGCGCGCTCCTGATGGCGCTGCTGCACGTGCTGATCAAGACCGACCAGCTCGACCACGCCTTCTTAAAACGCTTTACCAACGCACCCCAACTCGTCGTGCTGGACTCCGGTGCGCGCGAAGGCCTGTTTGCCTTTGACGCCAACCCCGAAAAAGGCCCGCCGGGCGACGGCCGCAACCCACACAACAAACTGATTTTTGACAAGACCAGCGGCACGGTGTTGAACGCCTACCCCGAAGGCATCGCCGACGGTTGCGACCCGGCTTTAGATGCCCCGCCCGAAGGATTCTTTACCCTGGCCGACGGCACGCGCGTGACCCCGGCTTTTCAGCTACTGCGCGACCGCGTGGCGAGCTGCACGCCTGAATGGGCAGCGGCCATTACAGGCATCGACGCCGCGCGCATCGTCAAACTCGCCCACGAGATGGGCGATGCTGCGCTCACGCAGGCGTTTGAGTTGCCTATCCCCTGGACCGATGCCTGGGGCAAAGTGCACCCCACCACGCAGGCGCGGCCCCTGGCTTTTCACGCCATGCGCGGGCTGGCGGCGCATTCCAACGGCTTTCAGACCGTGCGTGCGCTGGCGGTGTTGATGAGCGTGCTGGGCACGATTGATGCACCCGGCGGCTTTAGACACAAGGCGCCCTACCCGCGCCACATCGTGCCCAATTACCGGGCCTTCAATTCGCCCGAAATGATCCAGCCCAACACGCCGCTCAATGCTGCGCCGCTGGGCTTCCCCGCCCACCCGGACGAGCTGGCCATCAACCCCGACGGCACGCCGATTCGCATTGACCACGCCTTCTCGTGGGAGCATCCGCTCTCAGCCCACGGCATGATGCACAACGTGATCACCAACGCGGCCAAGGGCGACCCCTACCGCATCGACACGCTGATGATCTTCATGGCCAATATGGCCTGGAACAGTTCCATGAACACCATGGGCGTGCGCGAAATGCTCAACCGCAAGGACGAGAAGGGCGAGCACGTGATTCCGTTTTTGGTGGTGTGCGACGCCTTCCAAAGCGAGACCGTGGCCTTTGCCGATCTGGTGCTGCCCGACACCACCTATCTGGAACGCCACGACGTGATGGGCATGCTGGACCGCCCGATCTCCGAATTTGACGGCCCGGTGGACTCGGTGCGCATTCCGGTGGTCAAGCCCCTGGGCGAATGCCGACCGTTCCAAGAGGTGTTGATTGAATTGGCAGGGCGCCTGAAATTTCCGGCGTTCACCACTGCTGAGGGTGGGCGCAAATTTACCGGCTACCCGGACTTTGTGGTGAACTTTCAGCCCCAGCCCGGCATTGGCTTTTTGATGGGCTGGCGCGGCAAAAATGGCGACGAACACCTGCGCGGCGAGCCCAACCCCAAGCAGTGGGAAGCCTACGAGAAGAACGACTGCGTGTTCCAGTACCACATGCCCGAGACCATGCACTACATGCGCAACTGGAACCGCGAGTACCTGGACTTTGCCAAAGACAAAGGCTGGCGCCAAAAGAACGACCCGGTGCAGCTGGCCATTTACTCCGACACGCTGCAGGCCTTTCGCCTGGCCGCCCAAGGCAAGTCTGAGGGCCGCCAGCCGCCCGAGCACCTGCGTGAGCGCATTGACACTTACTTTGATCCGCTGCCCTTTTGGTATGCGCCGCTGGAAGAAGACGCCACCGACCTGGCGGCCTATCCGCTCAACGCCATTACCCAGCGGCCCATGGCGATGTACCACTCGTGGGACTCGCAAAACGCCTGGCTGCGCCAGATCCACAGCCACAACTACCTGCATGTGAACCCGCGCACCGCGCAGGCCGCAGGCATTGCTGACGGCGGCTGGGCCTGGGTCGAAAGCCAATGGGGCCAAGTGCGCTGCATGCTGCGCTACAGCGAAGCGGTGGAGCCCGGCACGGTCTGGACCTGGAACGCCATCGGCAAGGCCGACGGCGCCTGGCAACTCGCCCCCGGCGCCGACGAAGCGCGCAAGGGCTTTTTGCTCAACCACCTGATCTCGGAAGAATTGCCCATGCGGGGCACGGCCAGCGGGCGCATCAGCAACTCCGACCCGATTACCGGCCAGGCCGGCTGGTACGACGTGCGCGTGCGCATCCGCCCCGCCGAGCCCGAAGAGCCGCAAGAGACATTTCCGCAAATCGCCAGCATGCCTGCCGTGCCCGGCGTGCTGGGCAAGGCAGCGCAGGTGCTGACCTACTTTGCGGGCAAGAACACCAAGGCCGGAGGGAAAAAATCATGATCCAGTGGCTCAAAGATTTGCTGCAATCCAATCTGGTGGAGAGCAGCCCCGGCGCGCGCGCCAAGATGCCTGCCGCGCCCACCCCACCCAAACGCGTGCGCGCCGAACAGGGCGAGACCCTGGCCAAGCAGCTCGCGCTGGTGATCGACCTGAACGTGTGCGTGGGCTGCCACGCCTGCGTCACGTCGTGCAAGCAATGGAACACCTCGGGCAGCGCAGGTCCCTTGGCCGACTTTGCGCCCTATGGCGCCAACCCCACCGGCACGTTTTTCAACCGGGTGCAAACCTATGAGGCCGGCGAGTTTCCGGGCACGGACACCATCCACTTTCCCAAAAGCTGCCTGCATTGCGAAGACCCGCCTTGCGTGCCGGTCTGCCCTACGGGTGCGAGCTACAAGCGCGCGGAAGACGGCATCGTGCTGGTGGACTACGACAAGTGCATCGGCTGCAAATACTGCGCCTGGGCCTGCCCCTACGGCGCACGCGAGATTGACGAAGAGCGCCAGGTGATGACCAAGTGCACGCTCTGCGTGGACCGCATTTACGACGAAGCGCTGCCAGTGGAAGACCGCAAGCCGGCCTGTGTAAAAGCCTGTCCCACCAACGCGCGCCTGTTTGGCGACGTGAAAGACCCGAACTCGGAGGTGAGCATCGCCATTCGCGAGCGCGGTGGTTACTCTCTGATGCCCGAGTGGGAAACCAGCCCGGCCAACCAGTATTTGCCCAGGCAGATCACGCCCATGGCGCATGCAGCCGCAGCTATTGCCCCCAAGGCCACGCCCCCCGCGTTTCGTTCCAGCCCCCAGGATTGACCCACCATGCATCCCGCTTTTTCGATTCTGTTTTTTACTACCCTGGCCGGTGCGGCGCAGGGCCTGGTGGTGGCTTTGGCGCTGGCGCTGTTGGCCCGTGTGGCCATGGACGCCACCTTTGTGCTGCAGGCGCTGGCCGTGGGCGAAGTGCTGCTGATCGCAGGCCTGGGCGCCTCGTTTTTGCACTTGGGCCACAAGATGCGCGCCTGGCGCGCGGTGCTGATGTGGCGCACCTCGTGGATGTCGCGCGAAGTGATTGTGTTGCCCGCTTTTATTGGCCTGGTGGGCGTGTGGTGGATGAGTTTGTGGGTGGGTGTGAGTGGCCCCTGGGCGCAGGCTTTGCCGCTGCTGGTGGTGGCCGGTGCGCTGCTACTGTGGTACTGCACCGCCATGATTTATGCCTGCCTGCGCTTTATCCAGGAATGGGCGCACTGGCTGACGGTGGTCAATTTCACGCTGATCGGCCTGTCGTCGGGCAGCATGCTGGCGTGTGCGCTGGCCGCACTTGGGCATCAAGAGGCGCTGCTGCAAGTGCTGGCGCCCTGGGCCACCGAAATCACCCTGCTGGCCGGCCTGGCGCGCTGGGCCAGCCTGCGCCGCAATGCAGATTTGCGCGCCAAATCAACGCTGCAATCGGCCACCGGCATCAA
>CANGHQ010000123.1 GCA_947453585.1 Burkholderiales bacterium
ACCAGTCCCGGGAACGCGATGATGAGGCCAACCATCAGCACCTGAATCACCACAAAGGGCACAGCGCCCCAGTAAATCTGCTCGATGGTAATTTTCTTGATCGGTTTCTTGGTCACTTTGTCGATGTAGTCCTCGTGGGGTGCCACGCTGCGCAGGTAAAACAGGGCGAATCCGAAAGGCGGATGCATGAACGATGTCTGCATATTGACGGCCAGCAGCACGCCAAACCACACCAGGTCAATGCCCAGCTTTTCAGCCACCGGGCCAATGAGCGGGATGATGATGAAGGCCAGCTCAAAGAAGTCCAAGAAGAAGGCCAGCACGAACACCAGGATGTTGACCACAATCAGAAAGCCGAGTTGCCCGCCGGGCAGGCCTGTGAGCAAATGCTCCACCCACTTGGGCCCGTCTACGCCCTGAAAAGCCAGGCTGAAAACGGTGGCGCCAATCAGGATAAAGAGCACAAAGCAGGACAGCTTCATGGTCGAGTCCATGGCCTGGCGGATGAGCTTGAGGTCAATGCGGCCCCGAGCCAAGGCCATGACCAGGGCGCCGACGGCACCCATGGCCCCGCCCTCGGTGGGTGTGGCGATGCCCAGGAAAATGGTGCCCAGCACCAGGAAAATCAGCGCCAGTGGCGGAATCATCACGAAGGTGACGCGCTCGGCCATGTTTGACAGCAGCCCCATACCGGTCATGCGATTGAGCACGGCCAGCACAAAAGCAATGCCCACCCCCACGCACAGGGATGTGACGATCAGTTCATCGAGCGGCGTGGCGTCTGGCCGCCACTTGGCAAATGCGATGGCGCACAGGGTTGCGCCAAGCACCACCAGCGCCAGGGAGCGCAAGCCTGAGCTGCCGTCTTCCTCGCGGATGGTGCGCGCCTCGGGCGGCAGGGCGGGCACCCAATGCGGCCGTACAAAGCTCAAAACCACGATGTAACCCACATACAGCGCAGTCAGCACAAAGCCGGGGATGAAGGCACCCTTGTACAAGTCACCCACACTTTTACCCAATTGGTCGGCCAAGACGATGAGCACCAGCGAGGGGGGAATGATTTGTGCCAGCGTGCCCGAGGCCGCAATCACGCCGCCAGCCACGCGCCGGTCGTATCCGTAACGAAGCATGATGGGCAAAGAAATCAAGCCCATCGAAATGACGGACGCCGCTACCACGCCGGTGGTAGCCGCCAGCATGGCGCCGACAAAAATAACCGCATAGGCCAAGCCGCCACGAATCGGGCCAAACAGCTGTCCAATGGTGTCGAGCAGGTCTTCGGCCATGCCTGAGCGTTCCAAAATCAGGCCCATGAAGGTGAAAAACGGAATCGCCAGTAGCGTGTCGTTTTGCATGATGCCGAACATGCGCAACGGCAGGCTCTGCAAAAACGCCGGCTGGATCATGCCCAGTTCGACCGCCACAAAGCCGAAAAACAGGCCGCAAGCTGCCAGTGAAAAAGCCACGGCGTAGCCGAACATCAGGAAGATGATCAGCGACGCGAACATGATGGGCGCCATATTGGCGGTCAGGAATTCGATCATTTTTGTGCCCCGATTTGGGCGGCTTCGCGGGCGGCCACTTCTTTTTGCAGCAAAAACTCGGCGAACTCCTGTTCGGGCGTCTTCGATCCCTGCTTTTTGCTGGGGTCCGGTACCAAGCCCTGCAAAAAGGCGATGCGTTTGATCAGTTCAGAGACCGCCTGCATGGCCAGCAAAAGCATGCCCGCAGGCAGGAGCGCAAACACGGGCCAGCGGATCAGGCCACCGGCATTGGACGAAACCTCTTGGGTGATGTAGGCGTTAATGACCAGCGGCATGGCCAACTTGATGATCATGAATGTAAAAGGCAGCAAAAAGACGCAAATGCCGATGATGTCGATCCAGATCTGGGTGCGCTTGGAGAAGCGCCCGGAAACCACGTCAATCCTGACGTGCTCCTGGCGCATCAGGGTGTAGCCGGCAGCGAGCAGGAACACGGCGGCAAACAGGTACCACTGGATTTCCAGGAAGCCGTTGGAACTCATGTTGAAGGCTTTTCGCATGGTCGCATTGCCCGCGCTGATCAGTACGGAAAACAGCACCAGCCAGGCGACCCAGCGGCCGATCCATTCGCTAATGCCGTCAATCCTTTTGGACAGGGATAGAAGAAAATTCATCGTGCATCCAATCGTTGGCTGTGTTTTATTTATGTTGCATTGATCACAAAGCGAGCGTAACCGCTAAATCAGTCAAAGTACCTCCCCGGCAGGTTGTACGAGCCTAGGGGAAACACGTAGTCAATGCGTCCACTGGTATTGCGCGAGGTACACCATCGCCCCGGCCAGGTAGCCCGCCAGCGCCAAGGCACTGACTTTGCGCAGGTACCACAGAAAATCAATGCGCTCCAGGCCCATGGCGGCCACTCCGGCGGCCGAGCCAATAATCAAAATCGAGCCTCCGGTGCCTGCGCAATAGGCCATGAATTCCCACAAAAAGCTGTCGGTGGGGTACTTGGCCAGGTCGTACATCCCCATGGACGCGGCCACCAGTGGCACGTTGTCCACCACCGCGCTGGCCAGCCCGATGACCATCACGATCAGGTCCAGGCGCCCCACGGTCACGTCCAGCCAATGCGCCAGCGCGCCCAAAATGTGGCTGTGCTCCAGCACCGCCACCGCCAGCAAGATGCCGACGAAGAAGACGATGGAGCCCATGTCAATGCGCGCCAGGGCGCTCACCAGCGTGAGGTGCTGCTTTTGCCCGTCGTCCTTGCGGCGGTGCATCAGATCTGCCACGGCCCACAACAAGCCCAGGCCCAGCAAAATGCCCAAGAACGGCGGCAAGTGCGTGACCGACTTGAACACCGGCACTAGCACCAGCACCGCCAAACCCAGTACCAGCACCACCAGCCGCTCCTGTGGCGTGGTGGGCAGCGTGTCTTTTTCTGTGCTGCGCTGTGGAGCCACCACCGCTCGGGTGCCCATGAGCCAACCGGCGATGGTTAGCGGCACCAGCAAGTTCACCATGGACGCCAGGAACACGCCCTTGATGATGGCCAGCGTGGTGACCTGCCCGCCAATCCAGAGCATGGTGGTGGTGACGTCGCCAATCGGTGTCCAGGCGCCGCCTGCATTGGCGGCGATCACTATGATGCCGGCAAAAGACAGACGGTCTTCGCGCTCGGCTAACAAGCGCTTCATCAGCGAGACCATCACGATGGTGGTGGTCAGATTGTCCAGAATCGAGCTCAGAAAGAAGGTGAAAAACCCCACCAGCCACATCAAGGTGGACAGGCGCGTGGTTTTGATCAGGGCCGTCAGCACCTCAAAGCCGTCGTGCGCATCCACCACCTCCACAATCGCCATGGCCGCAATCAGAAAAAACACGATCTGCGCGGTACCCATGAGCGATTCGCCAAGTTGCGTATTCACCAGTGCTGCGTCGCTCTGGGACATGGCGTAAACCGTCCACAGCAGGCCCGCGCCGATCAGGGCGCTGGCCGATTTGTTAATTTTGAGGGGGTGTTCCAGCGCAATCGCCAGGTAGGCGAGGACAAAGAGCAAAGACAAAAGAAGTGTCATGGGGTCATCTTGGCAAGGAGGTCTGAACGGCTTTCTACCACGCTGAACCGGCAGTGCGTCTTTCAGCTAAGGCGGCGCACTAAAAAGTGGAGGGGCACTTTGCTAAGGTCTTTGCAAAGACGCAGGCCACTGAATCGATGGCAAAGCGCTTTGCCATTACCCAGGTGGCCGGGGCAGGGCGCCGCTGAGCGAGGCTGGTCAGGGCTACGCTAGGCTTGGCGACGGCTTCAAAAAAGCCCAAAGCGCGTCCAGCACGGCGTCTGGTGCTTCTTCCATCAGCGCGTGACCCGCTGCCACGCGACACACCTTGGCGTGGCGCGCCAAGGCGACCAGGCTTTTGGCCGCCTTGGGCGGCGTCATTTGGTCGTTGTCACCCAGCACAAACAGAGTGGGGCATTGCACTTTTGCCATGGCTTCTTCGCCGCCGTTATAGCTATCGCAGGCCTTGAAGCTGCGGTAGAACACATTGACCTCCGCGTTGCTAGCCAGCACGCGACGCATCAGAGCGCGCCCGGTGCCGTGCAGCCAGGTGCCCGGCCCCAGGGTGGAGGGCGGCGGCGCCATCATGGAATGGGAAAAGGTGTTGACCATGTCAATGCCTTGCAGGGGTGCTGACACCGCAGCTTCCAGCAGCGCGGCGGATACCCGCATCGGAAAGGCGGTGCCCAGCAGCGCCAGGTGGCTCACGCGCTCGGGCGCCTGGGCGGCGGCCTCTAGTGCGATCAGCGAGCCCAGGCTGTGACCTACCAGCGCGGCTTTTTGTACGCCCAGCGCGTCAAGCAGGGCGATCACGGTTTGCGCGGCCTGTTCCACCGTCTCGGGTGCGTCACCGGCGCTTTTGCAGTGGCCGGGCAGGTCGATGGCCAGCACGTTGTAGCCGTGGTTGGCAAAGTAGCGGCTTTGCAGAATCCAGACGCTGTGGTCGTGCAATGCGCCATGGATAAAAACCACGGCGGGGCGCTCGGGCGCAAAAGTCTTGCCCCCGGTATAGGCGTACAAATCGGCGTGGTTGACGGTAATGAACACGTGAGAATCCTTGTGAAACAGCGCAATCAGCCCATTGTGCCCAAATCAATCGCCCGTTTTGCCTCTGGTGCCGTCTGCGCCATACTGCCATGTCCAAAGCCGCCGTAACGCATTCACTAACCCACGACCCAAACGATGAAGAACTCTGCGCCCCATCCCGAGCCGGTAGACGCCGTCGTCATCGGCGCGGGCGTGGTAGGTCTAGCGGTGGCGCGCAGTCTGGCGCTGGCCGGGCGCGCGGTGTGGGTGCTGGAGGCGGAGGGCGCCATCGGCACCGGTGTGAGCGCGCGCAACAGCGAGGTGATTCATGCTGGCATTTATTACGCCGCCGGATCCTTAAAGGCACGCTTGTGCGTGCAGGGCCGCCAGCAGCTCTACGCCTATTGCGCCGAGCGCGGCATTGCGCACCGGCGTTGCGGCAAGCTGATCGTGGCCAGCACACCGGCGCAGGTGGAGCTGCTGCGCGCCACCCAAGCCAAAGCGCAGGCCAATGGCGTTGACGATTTGCAATGGCTCAGCCGCGCGCAGGCGCAGGCCCTGGAGCCCGGGCTGGAATGCCACGCCGCGCTGTTGTCGCCGAGCACCGGCATTGTGGACAGCCACGCGCTGATGCTGTCTTTGCAGGCAGACATTGAGAACGCCGGTGGCCAAGTGGTGCTCAACGCCCCGGTGGACAGTGTGTCGCTGACCCAGAGAGCGGACGGCCGCCACTGGGTGCGCACACAAGACGGCACCTGCCTGGCGGCGCACACGGTGGTCAACGCCGCAGGCCTGTCCGCGCCAACGCTGGCGCGGCGCATTAAAGGTTTGGCCGCTGACAAGGTGCCCACGCCGTTCTACGCCAAGGGCAGCTATTTTTCTCTGGCGGGTCGCGCACCGTTTAGCCATTTGGTCTACCCGGTGCCCGAGGCGGCCGGTTTGGGCGTACACCTGACGCTGGACCTGGGCGGCCAGGCCAAGTTTGGGCCCGACGTGGAATGGGTGGACACGCCCGACGCGTTCACCGTAGACCCGGCACGGGCAGAGCGCTTTTACGCCGCCGTGCGCCAGTATTGGCCAGGTTTGCCCGAGGGTACCTTGCAACCCGCGTACGCCGGGATTCGCCCCAAGATCAGCGGGCCCGGTGCCCCGGCGGCTGATTTTTGCGTGCAAGGCCCTAGCGACCACGGCGTGGCCGGGCTGGTAAACCTGTTTGGTATTGAGTCGCCAGGCCTGACCAGCGCGCTGGCGCTGGGCGACTACGTTGCGCAGCGGCTCGAAGCCTGAAGCGGGTCCGGCGCCGCGCAGCAGCGTGGGCCTTGTAATAGCCCCCAATTGGCAGCTAGGCCGCTTTTTCAGCCAGCTTGAGCGCGCGCTTGAGGTCGTCCACCAAGTCGTCCGGGTCTTCCAGACCAATCGACAGGCGGATGGTGCCCGGGCCAATGCCCGCGCTCTTGAGCGCCGCATCGTCCATGCG
Organism: Burkholderiales bacterium; assembly: GCA_947453585.1. Taxonomy (GTDB): domain Bacteria; phylum Pseudomonadota; class Gammaproteobacteria; order Burkholderiales; family Burkholderiaceae_C; genus Allorhodoferax. The sequence goes on from CANGHQ010000123.1 coordinate 6,045, forward strand.
GAA
>CANGHQ010000124.1 GCA_947453585.1 Burkholderiales bacterium
GTAGGGAGAAAAAGACTTTTTCACCTCGGTGCCGTTTTGCAGTGTGACCACTGCACCGTGGCAGGCCAGGGGGCCTGGGAGCTTGTTGCTCGCCTCTATCAGCAGGGTGGTGTCGGCGTCCGCGGCCCATCCGGCTTTCAAGTCCACTTGGTGCCATTCGGCGCTGGACAGCTCCAATTCCTGAAAAACCGCTTTGGCTTCAAAGGGGTTCCAGGCCCAGGCTTGTGCTGCCAGCAGGCAAAGGGCCACTACGCAGGTACGCTTTACGGGGCCACTTGCGTGCAGGTAACAACGGCGCATGGCCTCTTGCGTTGGTGTGTGCGTCATGTTGAATCTCTGGAACCGCGCCGGTGAGGTCATTTGTTCCATCGCTGCGGATAACTTTATGATGGTGCGATGGTGGCGGCTCATTTTGCCGACACGAAACTCTATTTTGGATCTCGTTGGACAATGCACCCCATGATTTCAAAAAAACACTTCCTTGGACTTGCGGCTGCGCGCGCTTGGTCGAGGGGCTTGGCCTTATTGGTTTGCTTGGCCGCCGGAGGGAACGCGCTGGCCTACAAAGTGGAGCGTGTTTGCGAAATGTCCGAGCCCACCGTCAAGAAGCCGGCCACCAAAACCTGCAAGACCTTGTTAGTCAAAGCAGACGGCGCGGCTGGCAAGGACGATAAAAAAGAGGCCAAGAAAGAAGAGAAACCGGCCCCAGCGCACCACTAGGTCGTCTTCCGGGGCCCTTGCCTTGGGTTCGGCATTCAGGCTGCCAATGCTTCCAGCGCTTCGGTGGCTGCCAGCCACTGGTCTTCCAAGGTCTTGAGTTCGTCGTTCACCGACTTGATCCGCTTGCCCAGTTCGGCAATCTCATGGGGCAGGGGACTTTGGCTGAGTTTGCCCTCCAGCGCTGCGCCTTCGCCGCTGAGCGTGGCGATGCGTTCGTCCAGGCGCGCAATCTCAGTCGTCCATTTGCGCCGCTCGTCTGGCGACGCAGCCACTTTGGCCGGTTTGGTTGCTGCTTTGGCCTGTTGCTTATTGAGCTGGTTTTGTGCCTCTTTGATGGCTTCGCGCTGGCGCTTGGCCTCATCGAGCAGGTAGCGCTGGTAGTCGTCCAGGTCGCCGTCAAAAGGCGCTACGCCCCCGCGCGAGACCATCCAGAACTCGTCACACACCGAGCGCAGCAGCGCACGGTCGTGGCTGACCAGCATCACCGTGCCCTCAAATTCATTGAGGGCCATGGCCAGCGCTTCGCGGGTGGCCAGATCCAAGTGGTTGGTAGGCTCATCGAGCAGCAGCAAATTTGGCCGCTGCCACACGATCATGCACAGCACCAGGCGCGCTTTTTCGCCACCGCTCATGCTGCCCACGGCCTGCTTGACCATGTCGCCGCCAAAGTTGAAGGTGCCCAAAAAGCTGCGCAGGTCTTGCTCGCGCGTGGCCTGGCCGGCAATGCGGCCCTCAGCCGTCATTTCCTTGACCAGGCGAATCATGTGCTCCAGCGGCGTATCAGCTGGGCGCAGCACATCCAGCTCTTGCTGCGCAAAGTAGCCAATGTTCAAGCCCCGGCCTTCGGTCACTTCACCGCCAATGGGCGCCAGGTCGCGCGCCACGGTTTTGACCAAGGTCGATTTACCCTGGCCGTTGGCGCCCAAAATGCCAATGCGCTGGCCGGCCAGCACCGAGCGGCTCACGTTTTGCACGATCACTGTGGGCGGCGTGCCTTCGGGCGCGTCAGCGGGAGGCGGGTAGCCAAAGCTCACGCCCGACATGGACAGCATGGGGTTGGGCAGATTGGCCGGTTCCTTGAACTCGAAGGTGAAGTCGGCGTCTGCGAGCAGCGGGGCGATTTTTTCCATGCGGTCCAGCGCCTTGACGCGGCTTTGCGCCTGCTTGGCCTTGCTGGCCTTGGCTTTAAAGCGCGCAATGAACTTCTGCAAGTGGGCAATCTTGTCTTGCTGCTTGGAAAACGCGTTTTGTTGCAGTTCCATCTGCTCGGCGCGCATGTCCTCGAACTTGCTGTAGTTGCCGCCATAGCGCACCAGTTTGCCCGCGTCAATGTGCAGGGTGACGTTGGTCACCGCGTCCAAAAATTCGCGGTCATGGCTGATAACGACCATGGTGCCCTCATAACGCTTGAGCCAGGCCTCCAGCCACACCAGTGCGTCCAAGTCCAAGTGATTGGTAGGTTCGTCCAGCAGCAGCAAATCGGACGGGCACATCAGCGCGCGCGCTAACTGCAGGCGCATGCGCCAGCCGCCCGAGAAGCTGTTGACCGGGTTTTCCAGCTCGGTGGTTTTGAAGCCCAGGCCCAAAATCAGCGCCTGCGCGCGCGAAGGCGCGTCGTGCTCGCCCGCGTCGTACAAGGCCATATAGGCGTGCGCCATGCGGTCGCCGTCGTCGGTGGCTTCAGATGCTTTGACTTCTTCGCGCGCCGCGTTGAGCACGGTGTCGCCCTCAATCACAAATTCGGTAGCGCTTTGCTCGGTCTCGGGCATGTCTTGGGACACCTGGCCCATGCGCCACTGGGTGGGGATGTAGTACTCGCCAGCGTCCTCGTGCAAATTGCCGTTAAGCAGGGCAAACAGCGAAGACTTGCCCGCACCGTTGCGCCCAACCAGGCCGACTTTTTCGCCGGGGTTCAGGGTGACCGAGGCGTGTTCCAGCAAGACCTTGGCGCTGCGGCGCAAGGTCACGTTTTTTAAAGTAATCATGAATTAAGAGTTTCGCGCGTGAGGAGCAAGACCTGGTCTTCACCAGCGCTGGTTTCCAGCCAAATCACTTCCAGCGACGGAAATGCGGCTTCAAAATAGGGGCGCTCGTTGCCGATTTCCAGCACCAGCACCCCCTGTGGGTTCAGGTGCGCGGCCACGCTTTGCAGCAGGCTGCGGACAAAGTCCATGCCGTCGCTGCCGCCGTCCAGGTTGCCGTCCAGCGCCATGGTGGGTTCGGCCCGGTATTCGGGCGGCAGGTCGGCCATGCTTTTGCGGTTGACGTAGGGCGGGTTGCACACAATCAGGTCAAACGGACCAAGCGCTTCCAGTTCGGGTGCGGCCAGGCCGTCGGATGCAAGCAGCGTGATGCGGTCTTGCAGGCCGTGCTTTTGCACATTGATCGCAGCCACGGCCAGCGCGTCGCTAGACAGATCGCTCGCTACGACGGTAACGTCCGGAAAGACGCTGGCCGCAATCACCGCCAGGCTGCCGTTGCCAGTGCACAAATCGAGCACCTTGTGGGTGGATGGGTGCAGAAAATAGTCCATGCCGCCATCGACCAGCAGCTCCGCTATCAGCGAGCGCGGAACGATGACTCGCTCATCCACATAAAACGCAAAGCCTTGCAGCCAGGCCTCATGCGTCAGGTAGGCGGCGGGTTTGCGGCTGCTGATGCGCTCGGCCACCAAGGCCTGTACCAGCGCTTGCTTGTCCGCGGCCACCGGCGTGTCGGCAAGACTGTCGTCACCGTCGAGCGCGGTATCGAGCGGCAGGCCGAGTTGCCAAAGCACCAGCCAGGCGGCTTCGTCCAGCGCGTTGGTGGTGCCGTGGCCAAAAGAAACACCGGCGTCTGCGAGCCGGGCGGCGCAGGCTTCTATCAGGGCGAGCAGCGTCATGCCAGAGCCTGCGTGTGCAAGCGTTCAAGCACGCGGCGGTAGATGTTTTTCAAAGGTTCAATGTCGGCCAGCGCCACATACTCGTTGATTTTGTGGATGGTGGCGTTGGGCGGACCCAGTTCGATGACTTGCGGGCAAATTTGCGCCAAAAACCGACCGTCGCTGGTGCCGCCGGTGGTGGACAACTGCGTTTCCAGCCCGGTTTCGTCCCGAATGGCGTCACGCACCGCGTCGACCAGCGTGCCGGGCTGCGTCAAAAAAGGCAGGCCGCCAATCGTCCAGGCCAGGTCGTAGCGCAAGCCATGCTTGTCCAAGATCGCCGCCAGCCGTGATTGCAGTGAATCTGGCGTGGATTCGGTGGAAAAGCGGAAGTTGAAGTCAATCACCACTTCGCCGGGAATCACGTTGCTCGCGCCGGTGCCGCCATGCATATTGCTGACCTGCCAGCTCGTGGGCGGGAAATAGGCGTTGCCTTCGTCCCAGCGCACGGCTACCAGCTCTGCCAAGGCGGGCGCTGCGCGGTGGATCGGGTTGTCCGCCATGTGCGGATAGGCGATATGGCCTTGCACGCCTTTGACGGTGAGTTTTCCGCTCATGGTGCCGCGCCGGCCGTTTTTAATCATGTCGCCGGTGCGCTCGACCGACGTGGGCTCGCCCACGATGCAGTAGTCGAGCACCTCGCCGCGCGCTTGCAGGGTCTTGCAAACCACGACCGTGCCGTCCAGCGCCGGGCCTTCTTCGTCGCTGGTCAGCAGCAGGGCGATGTTCAGGGCGGGGTCGGGCGTGTGGGCCAGAAACTCTTCAATGGCCACCACAAAGGCGGCCAAAGAAGTTTTCATGTCACTTGCGCCCCGGCCAAAGAGCTTGCCGTCGCGGTGGCTGGGACTAAAAGGCGCGCTGTCCCACTGCGCCAGCGGGCCGGTGGGTACGACGTCGGTGTGGCCGGCGAACACAAAGGTCTTGGCAGTGGAGCCGTTGGTGGCAGCAGTGGCGGAGCGCTTGGCCCAGAGATTGGTCACGCGGAAATCTGCCGGGCCGCTTTCGATGGTTTCGCACACGAAACCCAGCACCTGCAAGCGCTGCGCGATCAGGGCCTGGCAGCCAGCGTCGTTCGGTGTGACCGAGGCAAGGGACAGCAGCTGCTCGGTGAGTTGCAAAGTGGCATGAAAATCGTGCTGCATCAAGAATTGATCGTCAGGGTAATGGGGCCGGCAGCAGCGGAGGGCCCGGCGGCAGAGGGCGCGGTGAGAGGGCTTGCAGCGTCAGAACCGTTTTGCATGCGCCACATCAGGTTGGTGGCCGAGTCAGCGTTGGCCAGGCCTTCGCTTTCCTGCACCTTGCCTTCAGCGATCAGGCGCGCAATGTCCTGCTCAAACGATTGCGATCCTACCGAAAGCGATTGCTCCATGGCCGCTGGGATTTCAGTGAAGTTGCCAGACTGGATCAGCTCGGCGATGCGGGTGGTGTTCATCATGACTTCACAAGCCGCCACGCGTTGACCCGTGGTGGTGCGAATCAGGCGCTGCGAGAGCATTGCTTTAAGCGCCAGCGACAAGTCGCGTTGCACCGCATCGCGCGCCTGCGCAGGATAAAAACCCAGAATGCGGTTGAGCGCGTGGTGGCTGTTGTTGGCATGAAGGGTGGCCAGGCACAAGTGGCCAGATTGCGCATAACCTAGCGCGGCGGACATGGTTTCCTGGTCGCGAATTTCGCCAATGAAAATCACGTCGGGTGCCTGGCGCATCGCGTTTTTCAGGGCCAGCTCCAGCGACACTGTGTCAAAACCAATCTCGCGCTGGTTGACCACCGATTTTTTGTGCTGAAAAACAAACTCGATCGGATTCTCAAATGTCAGGATATGGCCCGACACGGTGGCGTTGCGGTAGTCGAGCATCGACGCCAGGGTCGTACTCTTGCCCGCACCCGCCGCACCCACCATCAGCACCAAACCGCGCTTTTCCATCACGAGCTCAGTCAGCACTTTGGGCAAGGCGCTGTCCTGCAAGGCGGGAATATCGAAGGGCACGTAACGAATCACCACTGCCACCGTGCCGCGCTGAAAAAAGGCACTGATCCGAAAGCGCCCCAGGTTTTCCAGCGACAAGGCCATGGTGAGCTCGTTGGTGTCGATCAGCTCTTGCATGCTCTCGGGCGGCACCAAGCCTTCGAGCAACTCGCGCGGCGCCTGCACGCCTAGCGGTTGGCTGGTAATGGGCACCACCAGCCCATTGATGCGAACCATGGGCGGGCTGTTGGCCGAAAGAAAAAGGTCGGACGCGCGCTTCTCCACCATGAAACGCAGCATGCGTTCCAAAACATCATTTTTGGTGGTTTGCGTCATGACCAATGCAGTTTTGAGGGAAGAAGTGCGCGGCGATTAATCGCGCAGCAAGTCGTTGAGCGATGTTTTGGCGCGGGTTTGCGCGTCCAC
>CANGHQ010000125.1 GCA_947453585.1 Burkholderiales bacterium
AAGAATAGAAGGCTGTCACGAACACGCCAGCCAGCACCGCAAAGTGGGCGAATCCGGCGGCAGGCAAATGGCTCTCAGCCACGGCTTCAATAATGCTGTCTTTGGAATAGAAGCCCGAGAAAAACGGCGTGCCAATCAGCGCCAACGAACCCAGCAGCGAAGTGATCCAGGTAATGGGCATGTACTTGCGCACGCCGCCCATCCAGCGGATGTCCTGGTTGTGGTGCATGCCCATGATGACCGAGCCCGCGCCCAAGAACAGCAGCGCTTTGAAGAATGCGTGCGTCATCAAATGGAACACCGCCACCGAATAGGCAGAAGCACCCAGCGCCACCGTCATGTAACCCAGCTGCGACAAGGTGGAATACGCCACCACACGCTTGATGTCGTTTTGGATGATGCCCAAGAAGCCCATGAACAAGGCAGTAATCGCGCCAATCACCAAAATGAAGTTGAGCGCCGTATCGGACAACTCAAACAGCCGCGACATGCGCGCCACCATAAAGATACCGGCCGTGACCATGGTGGCGGCGTGGATCAGCGCAGAAATAGGCGTGGGGCCTTCCATGGAATCGGGCAGCCACACGTGCAGCGGAAACTGGGCCGATTTGCCCATAGCGCCAATGAACAGGCAAATGCAGATTACTGTGACCAGCATCCAGTCGGTGCCAGGCAATGTCAGGGCCGTCAATTCAGACGCTTTGCCAAACACTTCGGTGTAGTTCAGCGTGCCGGTATAGGCCGCCAGCAGGCCGATGCCCAGAATGAAGCCAAAGTCGCCTACGCGGTTAACCAAAAAGGCCTTCATGTTGGCAAAAATCGCGCTGGGCTTGTTGAACCAGAAACCGATCAGCAGATAAGACACCAGGCCCACCGCTTCCCAGCCAAAGAACAACTGCAGCAGGTTGTTGCTCATCACCAGCATCAGCATGGCAAAGGTAAACAGCGAGATGTAGGCAAAGAAGCGGTTGTAGCCCTCGTCCTCGTCCATGTAGCCAATGGTGTACAGGTGCACCATGAGCGAGACAAAAGTGACCACGCACATCATCATGGCAGTCAGGCCATCGACCATAAAGCCGATTTCCATCTTCAGGCCGCCCACCACCATCCAGGTGTAGAGCGTCTCATTGAGGCGGGCGCCGTCTTGCACCACGCTTTGCAGCGTCATGGCCGAGAGCACAAAGGCCAGCAATACACCACCAATGGTCAGCGAATGCGAGACCTTGCGGCCAATCCAGTTGCCACCAAACTGGGTGCCAAAAATACCGGCCAGCACCGCGCCCACCAGGGGCGCCATGGGCACGACAAGCAGCGTAGCTGCACTGAGGGTTTGACTCATCTTCTTTTTAACCCTTGAGCGTATTGAGCTCGTCCACGCTGATGCTGGACTTGCTTCGGAACAACAGAACCAGAATCGCCAAGCCGATGGCAGATTCGGCGGCGGCCACCGTCAGGATGAAGAACACAAAGACCTGGCCGTGCATGTCGTTCAAATAGTGGGACAAGGCGACAAAGTTGGTGTTGACCGCCAGCAGCATCAGCTCAATGGCCATCAGCAACACGATCAGATTGCGGCGGTTCAGGAAAATACCGACCACCGACAGCGCAAACAGCATGGCGCCCAGCGAAAGGAAATGTCCAAGGGTGAGGGTCATGCTTTTTTCTCCGTCTGCGCAGGTTCTTCGACCACCGGTGCAGGTGCCGGTGCCACTTGGCTTGCCGACATCTTCAATACCGTCATGCGGTCGGCCGCTTTGACGCGCACCTGGTCGCCAGGGCTCACGTATTTGCTGTCCTTGCGGGCGCGCAGCGTCAAGGCGATGGCGGCGATCATGGCCACCAGCAAAATTGCGGCCGCAATTTCCAGCGGATACAGGTATTGGGTGTAAATCAGCTTGCCGAGCTGCTGGGTGTTGGACAGGCCACCGGGCACGTCGGCCACAGCCAGCGGGTGAAAACCGCCCATCAGCACGGCGGCCATCTCCAGCGCAATCACCACGCCCACGGCAGCGGCCAGCGGGAAATGGTTCCAGAAGCCCACGCGCAGGTTCTCTACGTTGATGTCCATCATCATCACCACGAACAGGAACAGCACCATCACCGCCCCCACGTAGACCAGCACCAGGGTGATGGACAAAAACTCGGCCTTGAGCAGCATCCAGACCATGGCGGCCTGGAAGAAGGTCAGCACCAAAAACAGCGCAGCGTGCACCGGGTTGCGGGCGGTGATCACCCGAAAAGCCGCGAACAGCAAAACCGCCGAGAAGACGTAAAAGAGACCGGTTGTGACACTCATGTTCAAAATCTTTCGTGCAACCGATTAACGGTACTTGGCGTCAGCCTGTTTGGCGGCGGCGATTTCGGTCTCGTAGCGGTCGCCCACGGCCAGCAGCATGTCTTTGGTGAAATACAGGTCACCGCGCTTTTCGCCGTGGTATTCCAGAATATGGGTTTCCACAATCGAGTCCACCGGGCAGCTCTCTTCGCAAAAGCCGCAAAAAATGCACTTGGTCAGGTCGATGTCATAGCGCGTGGTGCGGCGCGAACCGTCTTCACGCACATCGGACTCAATGGTGATCGCCATGGCCGGGCATACCGCCTCGCAGAGCTTGCAGGCAATGCAGCGCTCTTCGCCGTTTTCATAGCGACGCAGCGCGTGCAGGCCCCGAAAACGGGGGGACAAAGGCGTCTTCTCTTCGGGAAACTGCACCGTCACTTTTTTGCGAAACGCGTAGCGCATGGTCAGGGCCAGACCCTTGAGCAGCTCTACCAGCAAAAAGCTGTACAGAAAATCGCGCAGCGAAAAGGGCGCCGGCTTATAGGCCAATTTGTGTGAAGCCATGTGCGTCTCTTACTTCCAGATACTCAAAGGCGTCTGCATCCAGAGCCCAACAACCACCAGCCACACGAGCGTGACGGGGATAAAAACTTTCCAGCCCAGACGCATGATCTGGTCATAGCGAAAACGCGGGAACGTGGCGCGCACCCAGATGAAAAAGCTCACCACCACACAGGTTTTGAGGCCCAGCCAGATGCCGCCAGGAATCCAGTCCAACACCGCCAAAGGCGACAGCCAGCCACCCAGGAACATAATGGCCGCCAGAATGGACACCAGCCACATATTGGCGTATTCGGCCAGGTAGAACATGGCGTAAGACATGCCGGAATACTCCACCATGTGGCCGGCCACGATCTCTGCTTCGCCTTCGACCACGTCAAACGGGTGGCGGTTGGTCTCGGCCATGCCAGAGATCACATAGACCACAAAAATCGGCAACAGCGGCAGCCAGTTCCAAGACAGCACGCCCACGCCTTGAGACGCAAACGTGCCCTTGGCCTGCGCCATCACAATGTCCGTCATGTTCATGCTGCCGGTGATCATCAGCACGATCACCAGGCAAAAGCCCATGGCGATCTCGTAGCTCACCATCTGTGCTGAGGCGCGCAGCGCGCCCAGGAATGCGTACTTGGAGTTGGAAGCCCAGCCAGCAATCACCACACCATAGACTTCCATGGACGTGATCGCCATCACAAACAGCAAACCGGCGTTGACATTCGCCAAAGCCACGTCGGGACCGAAAGGAACCACCGCCCACGCAGCCAGCGCCGGCATGATGGTCAAAATAGGGCCAATGAAAAACAGCCCCTTGTTGGCCGCCGCAGGAACCAAAATTTCCTTGGTCAGCAGCTTCAGTGCATCAGCAATGGGCTGCAGCAAACCCCAGGGGCCCACGCGGTTGGGGCCTAGGCGCACTTGCATCCAACCGAGAAACTTGCGCTCCCACAGCGTGAGATAAGCCACTGCGCCCATGAGCGGCAGCAACACCACCACGATTTTGAGCAGGGTCCAGATTACCGGCCAGGCCACTGCAGTCCACCAGCCTTGGGCAGATAACTGCAGTCCGGCGTTGTAAATCGCGTCAATCATGCCAAGGCTCCTTCGATTGCCAGCACGGACGCCACACGGGCGTCGGCCGTCATCTGCAGGCTGTTGGCGCGGCGCACCAATGAGTCAAGTTGGTAAATACGTGCAACGCAAGGCTCGGCGCCGTCGTAAACGCCGGCAAATGGCGCGCTGCAGGCGTTGCCCAGGCGCTCGGCGGGCAAAAATTCAGGCGCGGCGCCGGAAAAAATCGCCTTGAGCACGTCTTGCGAAGACTCAAAGTCGAAGCCCTCGACCTTCATCATGTTGCCCAGCACGCGTATCACCTTCCAGGCCGGACGGGCGTCACCTTGCGGCTTGACCACGGCATGGAAACTTTGTACGCGGCCTTCGGCGTTCACAAAGGTGCCAGAGGTTTCGCTGAACGGCGCAATCGGCAAGAGCACGTCCGCGCAATCCATATTGGCTTTGAACGGGCTGAGGCTGACCACCATTTCGGCTTTCGCTAGAGTGGCCACCGCCGCAGCACCGGGGGCGCTGTCAAATTCAGGTTCGGTATTGAGCAAGAACACCGCCTTGAGCGCGCCGCCCAGCATCTGGCCGGCATGCAAACCGGTCGCGCCTGGCGTGGCGTGTACAAACTGTGCGCCCACCGTGTTGGCGGCTTCGGTCAGGTAGCCCACGGTCGCGCCCGTGTGTTGAGCAATCCAGTTGGCGACCGCCAGCAGGGCCGAAGCCTGGCCGTGGTGCGCCGCGGCGTTACCCAGCAAAATCGCTTTGCGCTCACCACCCACCAAAGACTTGGCAATCGCCTGCGCCTCAGATGTGGCAACCACCGCGTAAGGGGACGCGACTTGGGCCAATTCGGCCACTGCGGCTGCGATGCCCTGCAATTGCGCCAGCCATTGAGCGGGAGCTGCGTGGATTTCTTGCTTCAGGGCAATCGCCCAATCGTTGGCACCGGCACCCAAGACGTGCACTGCGCAGCCGGCCTTGGCGGCCTGGCGCACGCGTTGTGCGAACAGCGGATGGTCTTTGCGCAGGTTCGAGCCCACGACCAGCACGCGCTGCAATGTGGTCAAAGAAGCGATAGGCGCACCCAGGTAACGCACGCCGTCGGTGGGAGTGAAATCGGCGTTGCGCAGGCGGTAATCGATGTTCTCGCTGCCTAAGCCGCGCACCAGTTTGCCGGCCAAGTGCAACTCTTCAAGCGTGCTGTGCGGGCTTACCAATGCACCAATAGACGCTGCGCCATGGTTGCTCTTGATCTGCTTGAGGCCATTGGCCACGTATTCCAGAGCGGTTTGCCAGTCCACATTGACCCATTTGCCGCCATGTTTGATCATGGGCGAAGTCAAGCGCTCGGGCGAATTCAGCGCCTCATAGGAGAAGCGGTCGCGGTCGGCAATCCAGCATTCATTGACCGCTTCGTTTTCCAGTGGCACCACGCGCAACACCTGCTGGTTTTTGACCTGAACAACCAGGTTGGCGCCAGTGGAGTCGTGCGGGCTAATTGATTTGCGGCGCGACAGTTCCCAGGTGCGGGCGCTGTACCGGAAAGGCTTGCTGGTGAGCGCGCCCACCGGGCAGATGTCGATCATGTTGCCCGAGAGCTCGGAATCAATGGTTTGACCCAAAAAGGTTTCGATCTCGGAATGCTCACCCCGGTTGGACATGCCCAACTCCATCACGCCGGCCACTTCCTGGCCAAAGCGCACGCAGCGGGTGCAATGGATGCAGCGGCTCATTTCCTGCATGCTGATCAGCGGGCCCACGTCCTTGACAGCGACCACGCGCTTTTCTTCGGCATAACGCGAATTGGAAGCGCCGTAGCCCACGGCCAAATCTTGCAGCTGGCATTCGCCACCTTGGTCGCAAATCGGGCAATCCAGCGGGTGGTTGATGAGCAAAAACTCCATCACCGACTGCTGGGCCTTGATGGCCTTGTCGGTCTTGGTGCGCACGACCATGCCTTGCGTCACGGGCGTGGCGCAGGCGGGCATGGGCTTGGGGGCTTTTTCAATGTCCACCAGGCACATGCGGCAATTAGCGGCAATGCTGAGTTTCTTGTGGTAGCAGAAATGGGGGATGTAGGTGCCGGCTTTCTCGGCGGCATGCATAACCAT
>CANGHQ010000126.1 GCA_947453585.1 Burkholderiales bacterium
AGCAGGCGGTGCATTACGCACGCGACCACACGGTGGACGAGTCGCTGTCGCAAATGGGATGGCTGCAGGCCGCCATCTGGAGCAACCGCCACGTGGGCGAAGCCGTTACCGCCATGAAGGGCAAGCGCAGCGCAGAGTTTCCGCCACTGGCCGCGCTCACTTCGTTTCAGGATTTGGGCTAAGCCCAAGGTACGAGGCGCGCTGCGGGGCAGCGCGCCAGATTCAAGGCTGCGCTTGTACAGCAGCAGCGTCGGCAAGCTGCTGACGCACCCGCTGCGCCGCACCCAGCACGCCGGCAGACGGACTGCTGAACTCAATGCTTTGCAAAAATGCCTTGCGCCCCTGGGGCGTGGCCACCGTCCGGTAAGCGGCAAATCCGATCAGTTCCCACTCTCGCGCCAACGCCTGGCTCAGGCGCGGGCCAAAGTCCGGGCTGGCGCTGGCCATGATGTCGGCCTCATTGAGCAACACAGCGGCCCAGTCGGCGCACCACGAAAATTTCTGGCCCGCCACACGCCGGTGGTTGTCCGCCACGACCGAAAAGTCTGAACGCAGGATCACCGCCTCTATGCGCTCCACCCATAGCGCGGGCACAGCGTGCTGCTGCAAATAGGGCTTGAGGGCGTCAAAAGACTGCTGCTCAATCTCGGCGCGCGCGCCGTTGACGCGCCCGGGATGGCGAAAGTCGTGGCCCAGTGCGATCAGCAGCAAGGCGGCTTTCCAATCGGCATCGTCCACGCCCAGGCGCTGGCTCTCGATGGCCGCCTGCAGCGTGATGGTGGTCAGCGAATCCGAAAAATGCAGGCGGTTGTGGTAGCCGGGCTCGGCGCTGTCCAAGCCGCAGCCGCCTTCGGCCTCGATCTGGGCGGCCACCTGGCGCGCGACGGCAATCAATTGGGCGCTGATAGCGCTTGGAGCTGCGCCAGCAATGCCCAGAAAATCGGCACAGGCATCAACCAAAAATGGCAGCCCGACCCAGCGCCCGTCCCGTGCCGCGTCACCGGACTCACTCTGCTGGCCGTCCCACGACTGGCGCAAATAGGCCAGCGACGCGTCCAGGCAAGCGCGCCAATCGCCAGCCGCCTTGTCTAGATAGGACGAGGAATTACTCACCACGCAACCGCCCTAGCCATGGCGCATGGTGTTTTGCATGCTTTGCTGCAGCAGCAGGGCTTCAACAATCGTCACCAGCAAGGGGGAATAGGTTTGCAGCAGCTCGCAGGCTTCTTGCGCGCCCATCAGGGTGCAAGTCACCGGGCCCTTGGCGCGCACCGTGGCGCTGCGAATGCCGCCTTGCAAAATGGCCGCTTCGCCAAAAGTCTGGCCTTCGGCCACCTCGGCAAACACTGCGCCTTGCGCATTGAGCATTTCCACCGTGCCGGACTTGACGAAATACAAGTGGGTGGCGACATCGCCCGCGCTAAAAACCAGCGCGCCGTCCGAAAAGCTTTGGGTCTCAAAATTGCTCACTGCGAGAGTCCTTGGGTTTGGGCTGCGCCCTTAGGGCAGCGCCAACGTGCGCTTGATGATGGTTTGCATGATGGAGCGCACCTCCAGCGGCAGCTTGGCCACGATGGAGTCGATGCGGTGCAGCGGAATCACCCGCGCCTGCACGGCGGTGACCGTAATCACGCTGTATTTGCTGGGCTGGTTGATGACACCTTCGGCCAGTCCCAGCACTGCGCCGGGCCCAAAGCGGTAAATATCGTCGCCCTGCGTGCCGACCAGGGTGCCGCTCACGATCAGATAGGCCTGCTCGATGGTTTCGCCCGCCGTGATGATTTTTCGCTTGGGCTCAAAGCTCATGGAACTGAGCAGTTGTGAACCCCACAGGCTCAGGTACAGGCGCTCGTCGCTGGTGAGTTGGCCGGACTTGAAGGTCTCCAGCGTATGGGCGGAGCGCGAGTCCATGATGCCGAAGGTTTTCAGGCGGTCACTGTCAACCGCAAAACTTGCTCGCAGGGTAGCCACGCTGGGTCCTTTGTGGTGGGGTTAGAACAAGGCAGGCCAAAAATGCCGCCGCTGCGCCTCGGCGCGTATGCGCCCTGTGGCTGGAATTTTACGTGGCCGGGCAGACGGCTCCGCCGGGCGCTTAGTCAGCGTAGTTTCCCAGGTCAATTGCTGCGTCCGTTAACGCCTCGTCAGGCCAGTTGGAATACCAGATGTCGTGGCTGGCCGCGCCCGATTGCAAAGGGCTGCGGCTAAAACCGGGCACAGGCTCCAGCATTGGCGCCACCACCACGTCAAAGCGCGGCACTGAGAAATAAGGGAAAGACTGGCGCTGGCGCGCGCTGCGGTTGGTCACCCGGTGCGGCGTGGACACCAGGCGCCCGCCGGTCAGCAATTCCAGCATGTCGCCCACGTTGAGCACATATTCTTGCTCAGCGCTCTGGGCTTCGATCCAGGAGCCGTCTTGGGTACGCACTTCCAGGCCGCCCACCGGGTCGTGCGCGAGCAGGGTCAAAAAGTTGAAATCCTTGTGCGGGTGGATGCCCCAGCTCTCGTCCTTTGGCTTTCCCGGCGGGTAGTTCAGCAGCGTCATATTGGTCAGGGGCTGGTCCATCATGGCCAGCACCACCGCCGGGTCCAGGCCCAAGGCCTCAAACAGAGCCGCCAACAAAGCGTCGTTCACGCGCGTCATCTCGGCCCAGTAGGCCTGCACCGCGCCCTGCACGTCAAAGTCCACTGGCGGCCAGCGGTTGGGGCCGTAGAGCGCAGACGCCGCACAAATGGGGTCGGAGGCACTGGCCTGCCAGTGCAGCTTCCAGGCCTCGTACTGGTCGGCGCGGGCGCCCCCGGCGTTGGGCGTGAAATAGGCCAGAGGTACATAGCCCCGGTAATTGTCCTTTTGCACCACCCAGTCGCGGTACTGGCTGCGCGGCGTGTCAAACACCGCCGCCACTGCCTGGCGCATGTTCAACAGCGTTTGCGGCGGCACGCCCGTACCCCGCAGCACCGCAAAGCCGGTGTCGCGCAGCGCGTGGTGCAAGGCGTCGCGGCAGTGCGCGCGGTCTTGCGCGCTGGCCTGGGCGTCAAAAAGGCTGCTGATGTCAACGGTGGCCAGCTGAGCGCTCATGGATTTACCTGCTAATAAAGTGCTGTTTATTGGCGTGCAGTGCGGGTGTTGGCGGGCAGCTGCTGCGGGTGGCTGGTGCGAAAGGGGTTGATATCGAGGCCGCCACGGCGGGTGTAGCGGGCGTACACCGTGAGCTTGAGCGGTTTGCAGCGCGTCCAGATGTCCATAAAGATTCGCTCTACGCATTGCTCGTGAAACTCGTCGTGGTTGCGATAACTCACCAGGTACTGCAGCAACCCCTCTTGTTCAATCTGCGCGCCGGTGTAGCTGATCTGCACGCTGGCCCAGTCGGGCTGGCCGGTGACCAGGCAGTTGCTTTTGAGCAGGTTGCTGACAAGCACCTCGGTCACCGGCCCCTCTTTTTGTGCTGCTTCCACGGTGCGCAGCAGGTCCGGGGCCGGGGTGTAGCGGTTGCATTCCACTTCCAGGCGGTCCAGGTTCAGGCCGTCGAGCTCGTAGACCGGTTCGCGGTCAAACAGTTCGGGCCCCAGCAGGCGCAGGCCGGCCGTGCCCTTGCGCTCGGCGCCGCGCCACAGCGCCTCGTTCACATCGGCACGCAGGCGCTCTTGCACTTGCGCGGCGTCGTCAAAGCGGGTGTTGTTGAAGCTGTTGAGGTAGAGCTTGAAGGACTTGCTCTCAATGATGTTGGGCGACTCGCAGGGCACGGTGAAGTGCGCAATCGCCACCTGCGGCTTGCCTCGGGCGTTGAGCCAGCTCAGCTCAAACGCGGTCCACAGGTCTGCGCCAAAAAAGGGCGGCGCCGAGTCCAGGCCAATTTCGGCGCGCTTGGGCGCACGGGCAATCGGGAAAAGCAGCGAAGCGTCGTACTGGTCGGCGTAGCGCGAGGCTTTGCCCAATGGCGATTGTTCGGGGTGGTTGTTCATGCGGCGGCTCCCGGGGCTTCGCGGCGAAACACCAGCCGCTGCGGGCTGGACGCGGCAGCGCTCCATGCGTAGCCATCGGCGTCAAAGGCGCGCAGTTGTTCGGGATGGTTCAGGCGCTGGTCAATGGCAAAGCGCGCCATCATGCCGCGCGCCCGCTTGGCCGAAAAGCTGATGATCTTGTACTGGCCACCCCGGTTTTCCTGAAACACGCATTCCACCACCGGCGCTTTCAGCGCTTTCGGCTCAACGGATTTGAAATACTCTTGCGAGGCGAGGTTGACCACCACCGGG
Organism: Burkholderiales bacterium; assembly: GCA_947453585.1. Taxonomy (GTDB): domain Bacteria; phylum Pseudomonadota; class Gammaproteobacteria; order Burkholderiales; family Burkholderiaceae_C; genus Allorhodoferax. The sequence continues at coordinate 4,252 of CANGHQ010000126.1, forward strand.
CTGGCATCGGCGCGCAAGCGGGTGTTGAGGTAGTCGCTGATCTGTGTGCCCCAAAACTCGTACAGGTTTTTGCCCTGCGCCGTGGGCAGGGCGGTGCCCATCTCGAGGCGGTAGGGCTGCATCAGGTCCAGCGGGCGCAGCACGCCGTACAGGCCGCTCAAAATGCAGACATGGTCTTGGGCCCAGGCCAAGGCTTCAGCGTCCAGGGTGCGCGCCTGCAGACCATCGTACACATCGCCGTTAAAGGCCAGCAGCGCCTGGCGCGCGTTTTTCTCGGTGGCCCGGGCCGACCAGGCCTGGTAGCGCGCCACATTCAGGCCCGAGAGTGCGTCGCTCAGGTCCATGAGCTGGGCAATTTGCGGCGGGGAATAGCCCCGCAGCACGTCAATCAAGGCTTTGGACTGCTTGACGAACAGCGGCGCGCTCGGGTTTGGAGCGGCCAGCGGGGATTCGTAGTCAAGCGACTTGGCGGGGGAAAGAATAAACAGCATGGCACCATTATCCAGAATCGCCCGTCGCGCAGACGGCGCACGCGCGCGGCAGCTACTCGCTGCGCACAAATGCCGCTGTGGCGCGGCGCGCCAGCGGCAACACCAACAAAAGCGTGGGATAGGCAAATACCCAGGACAGGCTCCAGGAACCCAGCCACAGCGGCAAGAAGCCTGCCGTAAACCCCACCCCGCGCAGCGAGCTGACGCCCGAGATCACGCAAGTCATCACCACCGACAGAAAAAAGGGCATCACAAAGCGCGCCCAGGGCGCAGGAAGCTTGGCAAAGCCCAGGGGGCTGCGGGCAATAGGTTGGGATTCAGGGCTGTTCATGGCGGCATGGTATCTGCAAGCCAATACCCTGTAAGCACCATGGTTGCACTCGTTAAAATCACGCCTTTGATCCCCGCAATCCCACGGCCGCCCTGTGCCGCCGTCACGAGCCCCCAATCCCCATGAGCAACGCCCCCGCGCAAACCCCGGACCAAGCCGGTCTGAACTCCTTGTCCAAATCCTTCGAGCCCGCAGCGCTCGAAGCCCACTGGGGCCCGGAATGGGAAAAGCGCGGCTACGGCGTGGCCGGCTACCGGGGCACGGGCGCGCCCAAGGCCGATGCTGCCGCCTTTTCCATCCAGCTGCCACCGCCCAATGTGACCGGCACCCTGCACATGGGCCACGCGTTTAACCAGACCATCATGGACAGCCTGACGCGCTACCACCGCATGGCGGGCGCCAACACCGTCTGGATCCCCGGCACCGACCACGCAGGCATCGCCACCCAAATCGTGGTGGAGCGCCAGTTGCAGGCCCAGGGTATCAGCCGCCACGACATGGGGCCAACACCCGCCGAGGCACGCAAAAACTTTGTGTCCAAAGTCTGGGAATGGAAAGAACAGTCGGGCAACACCATCACCACCCAAATGCGCCGCATGGGCGACAGCGTGGACTGGAGCCGCGAATACTTCACCATGGACCCCAAGCTGTCCAAAACGGTGACCGAGACCTTTGTGCAGTTGTATGAGCAAGGCCTGATTTACCGTGGCAAACGCTTGGTCAACTGGGACCCGGTCTTGCAAAGCGCGGTGAGCGATCTGGAAGTGGAAAGCACCGAGTCCGAAGGCAAGATGCACTACATCCTGTACCCGTTCTCAAACGGGCCGCAACTGATTGACGGCGTATTGAGCAAAGGCATGACGATTGCTACCACCCGGCCCGAGACCATGATGGCCGACGGCGCGCTGGCCATCCACCCCGAGGACGAACGCTAC
>CANGHQ010000127.1 GCA_947453585.1 Burkholderiales bacterium
CTTGGTTCATTTCTTCGAGCAAGACTTGCTTGCGCGTGCGCCGGGTGCTGAGATCGAGTCCGAGGTCTGTTTGTTTCATGCTGTTAAAGCTCGCAATTTGCGTGCCTCAATCGAGGTGATTGGGGTGGGGTTTTGAACATGATCCCTAGGGTATTCCCTATTTTTAGGAGAAATTTTTTGCCGCCTTCCCCCCTAAAAATATACATCGCTCCTGTTTGGAACAGTGCTGCTTCAAGTCGCAACAAATAAAACCCAGATCAAAATATTTTTGCAGAAATAAACCATGACCTCTATCGCCGATATCCGCAAAAGCTACGAGCGCGCCGAGCTCAATGAAGACGCCTCACACGGCGACCCGCTAGACCAGTTTCACCAGTGGCTGACTGAGGCCATTGCCAGCGAGGTACCCGAGCCCAACGCCATGACACTGGCCACCGTGGGCTGCGATTTGCGGCCTTCAACCCGGGTGGTGCTGATCAAGGGCTATGACCCCCAAGGCATTGTTTGGTACACCAATTTCGCCAGCCGCAAGGGCCAGGAACTCGCGGCCAACCCGTTTGCGGCGCTGCAGTTTCATTGGGTGGAGCTGGAGCGCGTGGTGCGCATTGAAGGTGTTGTCGAAAAAGTAAGCGACGCCGAGGCCGACGCCTATTTCCACAGCCGGCCGCTGGATTCGCGCATAGGCGCCTGGGCGTCTCCACAAAGCGAGGTAATCAGCGGGCGCGGCGTGCTGGTGGGCAATGCGGCCAAATACGCGGCGCAATTTATGCTGAACCCGCCGCGCCCGCCGCACTGGGGCGGCTACCGGCTCAAACCCGACAACTGGCAGTTTTGGCAAGGGCGCAAAAGCCGTTTGCACGACCGCTTGCGCTACCGCCAAGACACAAACGGGCAATGGGTGCGCGAGCGCCTGGCGCCGTGAAACCTTCTTGTATCGGGCGGTCGCAACCTATTTGACGGCGACCGCGTCCGACATGCGGTAGTACATGCCGTAGGGGTCGTCTGCCAGCACGGCGAACTTGCCCTCGACCACTACCGGCTCCAGCGAATACCGCACCGGCGTTTTGGTGTGCACTTCCACCATGCTCTCGGGCCCGCCAGGCAGGCAAAACGCACAAGTCAAAGGCACCGAGCTGATCAGAAAGTGCTTTTGCTTTTCGCCCGGGTCCAGCGGCATCATGAAACCCTGCACGCGCTGGCTTTTTTGGTTCAGGGCCATCAGATTGGCGCCAAACACCGGCAGGATGCGGTTTTTCTCGGTCTTGGTCTTGACCGCCGTCAGGAGCGACCAGGGCAGCACGTCGCTGCGCTCGGTCAACGGTGCAAACGGGCTGTTGGGGCTGTGAAAGCCCGCGCCGCTGCCCTGGGGTGCGGCCACCGCGCCTTCGCCCAAAGGCGAAGTCAGTTGCGCCACGGCCAGAGCGGGCAACGCCAGAACCAGGGCCAAAGTGCAGAGAAAAGGCGTGAATTTTTTCATGGTTTCACCTGGATTGAAGTAATTGAAGAACGTCTGAACGGTAAGCCCCCAGCGCCGGCAACAAAGCCGCGCCCAGCGACACCCCCAGCGCCAGCGCGGGCACCCAAAGCAGCTCGGCGGGCCACAGGGCACCGGCCAGCAGCAGCGACTGGTCTAGCCCCAGCATCCAGACCAGGGCCAGCACAAAGCACTGCCCCAGTACCAGCCCCAGCAGCGCCGCCATCAGGCCCAGCCAGAGCGCCTCAGTCAGCAACAGCGCGGCAATGCGCCCCGGTGGCGCGCCCAACATGCGCAGCAAGGCCAGGTCGCCCCGGCGTTCGCGCACCGCGTTCCACAGCGCGATAAAAACGCTCAAGGCCGCGGTGAGCAAGAGCATGCCGGCAAAAGCGCGCAGCACGTCGGTGCCCAGGCCCAGCATGTGCAGCAAACGCGTTACCTCCAGGGCGGGGGAAGCAGCCTGCATCTCGGTGTGGGTGTTGACCCAGCGCGGGAAAGTGACCGCGGCCATGGGGCTTGTGTAGCGCACCAGCGCCAGGGTCACTTCGCGTTCTTCTTCGACGGCCCGGTGATCGTGGTGGTCTTTTTCGTCCTTAGGGTCCTCGTCTTCGGCGCTGGCGGGGTGTTCGTGCACTTTCCAGACCGAGGCGGTGTCGGTCAGGATCAGGCGGTCAAGCACGCTGGCGTTGGCGGCCAGCACGCCCACCACCGTGTACGCGCTGTCGCCATGCGCGTGGCCGCCCGCGCCCAATCCGTGTGAGCCAGCAAAAGTGTCACCCAAACGCAAACCCAGCTTGCGGGCCACGGTGGCGCCCAGCACCACCTCCATGGGCGTGTTCCACAAACGGCCCTGGGCCAAGACCGCGCCGTAGTGCGCCGGGTAAGCCAGCGATGTGCCCACGATGCGGTAGGCCTGAAAGTTGTCGCCCAGGCTGATCGGAATCACCTCAGCCACCAGCGGATTTTTTTTCAGGGCGTTAACTGCTGCCAGGGGCACGTTTCCGGGCGGCACATCTAAGTGCAAGACGCCAGACAGGATGAGCTGCATGGGGCTGCCCTTGGCGCCCACCACCACGTCAATGCCCGCCAGATCGCGGTCAAAAGCACGCTCTACCTGGTGCGCCACCAGCAGCAAAAACGTGATGGATGCCAGGCCCAAACCCAGCAGCAGCACATTGAGCAAGGCCGCCAGGGGGCGGGCCCACAAGTACCGCCAGGACAAAGACAGCGTCTTCATGGCGCCGCCTCAGTGGCCGGGGCGCGGCCCAGCACCAAGCGCTGAACGGCCGACGACAGGCCCTGCAAGCATTGGTCCACACGCGCGTCATGAGTGGCAATCACCAGAGTGGCGCCCAGGTTTTGGGCCGTGGTCCACAGCAATTGCACGGCGTCTGCGGCGTTGTGGTCGTCCAGGCTGGCGGTGGGCTCGTCGGCCAGCAGCAAGCGCGGGCGCATCAGCACGGCGCGCGCCAGTGCCACGCGCTGCGCTTGGCCGCCCGAGAGCTGGGACGGCAGGCGTTGCGCCAGATCGGCAACGCCCAGGGCGTCCAGCGCGGCCTCGATGCGCGCATCGTGTTGCGCCACACCGGCGGCCCAAAACGCCAACGCCAAGTTGTGGTGCACCGTGAGCGCGGCGCTCAAATGCAGTTTTTGGGGCAAAAAACCGATAGTCTGGGCGCGCCAGGCGTCGGTTTTCAGAGCGCCCAAGGTACCGAGCGCCTGCCCAGCCACCTGCAGGCTTCCGCCACTGGGTGCCACCAGGCCTGCGGCCAGCGCTAGCCAGGTTGATTTGCCGCTGCCCGAGGGGCCACCCAACAGCAGCATGCCGCCCTGGGGCACATCCACGTCAGGAAACGCCAGCAGGGCGCCGTTTTTATAGGCGAACTGCAGCCCTGTGCTTTGAATCATGAATACAGCAGCCCGCAGTCAGGCTTTCGCCAGTCGGGCAAAGGTCTTGCGGAACTTGGCCACCTTGGGTGCGGCCACCGCCACGCAGTAGCCCTGCGTGGGGTTACGGGCAAAGAAATTTTGGTGGTAGTCCTCGGCGCGGGCGTAGTGGGCCAGCATTTGCACTTCGGTCACCACCGGGCTGGCGTAGGTGCCGCTGGCGTTGACCTCGGCCACCAGGTCTTGGGCAATTTGCAGTTGCTCGGGCGTGGTGCAGTAAATGCCGCTGCGGTACTGCGTGCCCACGTCGTGGCCCTGGCGGTTCAGGGTGGTGGGGTCGTGGATCACAAAGAAGATCTCCAGCACTTCGCGCACGCTGATGACGGACGGGTCAAATTCGAGTTTGACCACCTCGTTATGGCCGCTGGTTCCGGTGCAGACATCGTCGTAGGTGGGGTTGGGCAAATGGCCGTTGCTATAGCCAGACTCCACGGCCAGCACGCCGCGCACCTGCAAATAGACCGATTCGCTGCACCAGAAGCAGCCAGCGCCCAGGGCCAGGGTTTGGGTGGAATGTTGCATGGGTGGGGCCTTTCGAAAGGGGCTGAAAAAAGTGCCTGAGCATAAGCCGCTTGTGTTTCTCTGGCGTGAAGCAGGGTTCTGCGGCGAGCGCCATATTTTGTTTTGGACGCCGCCCTGATTGACGCTGCGCAAGGCAGCGGGCTACACTACTAACCAGCCAGTCAGTAACAATGAACATCCCCTCCCGCCTTCTGCAACTCGCCTGCCCTGCCGCGCCCAAGCGCGAACGGCGCAAGGACGCCCGACCGCGCGAGCTGCTCGAAGCCGCGCTGGTGCTGTTTGTAGAACAAGGCTTTGCCGCCACCAAGGTAGAAGACGTGGCCAAGCGCGCCGGGGTGTCCAAGGGCACCTTGTTTTTGTACTTTGCCACCAAGGAAGAGCTGTTCAAGGCGGTGGTGCGCGAAAACATCGTGGGCCAGTTCTCAGAATTCAACGTGGCGCTGGACAGCTTCACCGGCAACACCGAGACGCTGTTGCGCACCTTTATGACCGCCTGGTGGCACCGCGTGGGCGACACCCACAGCGCCGGTATTTGCAAGCTGATGGTGAGCGAGGGTCGACAGTTTCCCGAACTCGCCGAGTTTTACCGCACCGAGGTGATTGACCCCGCCTGCCAGATCATTGGCCGGGTGCTGGCGCGCGGCGTGCAGCGCGGCGAACTGCAGGCGCTGCCCGCGCAGCACAGCGTCTACACCCTGCTGGCACCGATTTTGTTTTTGATGCTCTGGAACAGCGCGCCCGGTCTGTCGGGCACCCTGGCCCTGGACGGCCAGGCCTTTTTAGACACCCAAATCGACGTTTTGCTGCACGGCATTGGCGTGCAGCCATCCACCTCCGCTTCGGCACCCTAACTGCTCACGAATGATGAAACTCCGACTCAAATGGATTGTGATTGCCGCCGCCGTGGTGGCACTGGGTGCGGGGGGCTTTCACACCTGGCAAACCCGCAAACAGCAAAAGCTGCTGATTGATGCGCAGCAGGCCGCACAAAAAGACCGCCCGTCGGTGCAGCTCGCAGCCACGGACGTGGTGACGGTGCAAACCCTGCTGCTTTCGCAAGGCCTGCCCATTTCGGGCCAGACCAAGGCGGTGAACGCCGCTTTTGTCAAAGCGCGTGTGGCCGGTGAACTGCAAGACCTGCAGGTACGCGAAGGCGATTTCGTGCAGGCCGGGCAAATCATCGCCCGGGTGGACAGCACCGAATACACCGCCCGCTTGCGCCAGGCCCAGCAGCAAGCCCAGGCCGCCAAGGCGCAGGTAGACATTGCCCAGCGCAGCTTTGACAACAACCGCGCGCTGGTAGACCAGGGCTTTATCTCCAAAACCGGGCTGGACGCATCGGCCTCTAACCTGGCTGCGGCCCAGGCCAGTTTCTCGGCCGCCCAGTCGGGCGCCGAAGTGCTGCAAAAAGCCGTGGAAGACACGGTCTTGCGCGCCCCCATTGCCGGCCAGGTGGCACAGCGCCTGGCGCAAAACGGCGAGCGCGTGGCGATAGACGCCCGCGTGGTGGAAATTGTGGACGTGCGCCGCCTGGAGCTCGAAGCCACCGTGGCTGTGGCCGAAGCCATGCAGGTGCGCGTGGGTCAAAGCGCGCAACTCAGTTTTGAAGGCGCAGCCCAGAGCGTGGCCGCGCGGGTGGTGCGCATCAACCCCAGCGCCACGCCGGGCAGCCGCGCCGTCATGGTCTACCTGGCCATTACGGGCAACGAGGCGCTGCGCCAGGGCCTGTACGCCCAGGGCCTGCTGGCCACGGGCAGCGTCAGCGCGTTGGCCCTGCCTTTGAGCGCGGTGCGCACCGACAAACCAGCGCCTTATGTGCAAATGTTAGAGGGCAATCGCGTGCGCCATGTGCCCGTCGTCATGGGCGCGCGCGGCGAGCTCAATCAGCAAACCATGGTCGAAGTGAGCGGCCTGGCCGCTGGCGCGCAGGTCTTGATGGGCGGCGTGGGGCCCATGCTGGCCGACACCCAGGTCAGCACCAACGGCGGAGCGAAGTAAGCCATGTGGTTCACCCGCGTCAGCCTGCACAACCCGGTGTTTGCCACCATGATGATGCTGGC
>CANGHQ010000128.1 GCA_947453585.1 Burkholderiales bacterium
AGCCCAAGGACGGGCTGGAATTGCACCTGTTTGCCCAAGGTCAAAACAACCGCAAGGCACGCGCCAGCGCCGCGCAAACCCTGGTGCCAGTGCAACTGGACCTGGACTTTGACAAGCGCTTTGGCTCGGAACGCGTGGGCGCCTATGAGCGCCTGCTGCTGGACGTGATTGACGGCCGTCTGAACCTTTTTGTGCGCAGTGACGAACAAGAAGAAGCCTGGCGCTGGGTCGAGCCGCTGATCAAACACTGGACCGCCGACGCCCAGGGGCCGCGCCTCTACGCCGCAGGCACCTGGGGCCCGAGCGCATCGAGCGCCATGATTGCGCGCGACGGTTTTTGCTGGGACGAAGAGTCTTAATTCCCCGCGCCACCCCACTTAAAAGGCCACCATGCTCGACCGAATCAAAGCCGCCCTGCCGTCCCTGGCGCCCGCCGAACAACGCGTGGGCCGCCTGTGTTTGGCCGATCCGCGCGCCTTTGCCAAGCTGCCGGTCAGCGAGCTGGCCGACCGCTCGCACGTGAGCAAGCCCACGGTGGTGCGCTTTTGCCGCAGCGTGGGCTACGACGGCCTGGCGGACTTCAAGCTCAAGCTTGCAGGCACGGTGAACGAAGGCGTGCCTTTTATCCACCGCAGCGTGGACGTGGACGACAAGATTGGCGACGTGATGGTCAAAGTCATCGACAACACGGTGGCGGCCTTGCTGAAATACCGCAACGAAGCCAGCACCATGGCCATGGAGCGCGCGGTGGTGGCGCTGGTGGAGGCCTACAAAGCCGGGCGCCAAATCCAGTTTTTTGGCGTGGGCAACTCCGGCATCGTGGCGCAAGACGGGCAGCACAAGTTTTTTCGCCTGGGCGTGAACACCACCGCCTACAGCGACGGCCACATGCAAGTCATGAGCGCCTCAGTGATGCGGCCAGGCGACTGCGTGGTGGTGATCAGCAACTCGGGGCGCACCCGTGACCTGATGGACGCCTGCGACATTGCGCGCAAGAATGGTGCGACCACCATCGTCATTACCGCCAGCGGCTCGCCCCTGGCCAGCGCAGGCCACATCCACCTGAGCGCCGATCACCCAGAGGGTTTTGACAAGTACAGCCCCATGGTTTCGCGCCTGATGCACCTGATGATTTTGGATATTTTGGCCACCGCCGTGGCCTTGCGCATTGGCAGCGCCACCTTAGGGCCACTCTTGAGCGAGATGCGGCAAAACCTGCGCAGCAAGCGCTACGCCTGAGGCCGGGCGGGTTTAGCCCGCCTGCTCCATCGCCCGGCGCTGGCGGTCTACAAAGTCTTGGTAGGTGTCAATGCCGCGCAGCTGCAAAATTGTGTTGCGCACGGCGGCTTCCACCAGCACCGCAATATTGCGCCCGGCCACCACCTGAATCACCACCTTGCGCACCGGAATACCGGCCACGTCTTGCGTGAGCGGCTCAAACGGCATGCGCTCGTAATCGCGCTCCAGCGTCTCGCGGCGCACCAGGTGGACGATGAGCTTGAGCCGCATCTTGCGGCGCACCGCAGTTTCGCCAAAGATGGCGCGGATATCGAGCAGGCCAATGCCGCGCACTTCCAGCAGGTTTTGCAGCAGATCGGGACAGCGCCCCTCAATCGTGGTCTGGTTAATGCGGTACAAATCCACCGCGTCGTCGGCCACCAGGCCGTTGCCGCGCGAAATCAGTTCCAGCCCCAACTCGCTCTTGCCCAGGCCCGATTCGCCGGTAATGAGCACACCCAGGCCCAAAATGTCCATGAACACGCCGTGCATGGACACCCGGTCGGCAAAGTGCTTGGACAAATAGGCGCGCAGCACGTCAATCACAAAGGCCGACGAGCCCTGGGCCGCAAACATCGGAATTTGCGCCCGCTCGCACATGGAAATCAGGGCATCGGGCGCCTGCTGCCCGTCGGCCAGCACGATCACCGGCGGCTCTAGCGTCACGATGCGCGAGGTGCGCCGGGTGCAGTCTTCGGGCGTGGAGTTGGTGAGGTAGGCGATTTCTCGCTCACCCAGAATTTGCACCCGGTAGGGGTGGATGTAATTGAGGTAACCCACCAGATCGGCGCCCGAGCGGGCGGCGCGCACCGCCACTTCGTCAAAACGCCGCTCGGAGGCGCCCAGACCTGCGACCCATTCCCAATGCAAATAGGAGCGAAAGGCCTCGAACAGGACGTCGGCGCTGATGGCGTTGGGTTTCACGGGGCAAAGCGCCTTTTAAAAGGGCCGGTAGGCCAAATTCAATGCGGCTGCGTCGAGCGCCAGCCGGTCAGCAGGCCGTGCAGCGCAACGGCGTCGGTGGCCGTGGTCAAACGCTGACGCATATCGGCGTCGCTGAGCAGCTCGGCGATTTCCGACAAGATTTCGAGGTGTTTTTGGGTAGCCGCTTCGGGCACCAAGAGAAATATCAGCAGCGTTACTGCCTGGTCGTCCGGCGCGTCAAAGCCGATTGGCTTGAGCAGCTGAAAAACCGCCGCCATCGGCGCCTTCAAACCCTTGATGCGGCCGTGCGGAATAGCCACACCATGGCCCAGCCCGGTCGAACCCAGCCGTTCCCGCGAAAACAGGCTGTCGGTCACGAGCGCGCGGCTCAGTCCGTGCAGGCTCTCGAACAGCAGGCCGGCTTCTTCAAACGCACGCTTTTTGCTGGTGACATCCACCTGGGCAAGCACGTGCGGTTGGGGCAGTAATGAGGCGAGGCGGTTCATAAGGTGTGCGGATTATGCACATAAAAAAACCCGCCGTTTCACACGGCGGGCTTGGCTTTGGCTCAGGGGAGACAACGCTTACATCAGGCGCTTGGGCGCCTCATGGTGGTGGTCTTGAATGCGGTCTTTGTGGCGCACGACCTGGCGGTCGAGCTTGTCCACCAAGTCGTCCACGGCGGCGTACAGGTCAGAGTGCGCGCTTTCGGCAAACAGGTCGCTGCCCTTGACATGGATATTGCATTCGGCGCGCTGGCGGCGTTCTTTTTCCTTCTGGTTTTCGATACTGAGCAGTACCTTGACGTCAACCACTTGGTCAAAGTGGCGCGTGATGCGGTCGAGCTTTTCGGTGACGTAGGTGCGCAAGGCGGGGGTAACTTCCAGATGGTGACCGCTGATTGTCAGATTCATAGATGGGGCTCCAGTTGCTCTCAGGATAAAAACCCGGCAACCCTCAGGCCGCCGGTCCACTTCCACAAAACCCGAGGGTTTACAGACCCTCGACTCCACTATGCGCCCCTTTTTCGGCAAACGCAAAGGCTTTTTCATGACGCAGTGCAGCAAGTGCCGGGCGGCCCGGCGCAAAAAGCGCGCTGCGTCACACGCGGGTGCGATAATTTGCGCTTCCCCACTTTGGAGCGTATTTCTTGGACAACTACCCCAGTAGGTAGCTTTCGGATGGTTGCGGTGTTCCTGGCGCGTCGTTCGAAAGCTGCAGCAGCACCTTCGTCCAATCGCACGATTGGCCCCCGAACCTAAGCCACCCGCCCATGCTCAATATCTTTACCTTGGCCAACGGCCGCCTGTTCCAGGAAGAAATCGAGTCCCTGGAAGAGCTCTCCAAGTTCCAACCCATCTGGGTCGATCTGGAATCCCCCACCGTCGAAGAAAAGCGCTGGATTAAGCAGTACTACGGCTTATCCATTCCCGAAGACGCGATGGACGAGGACATCGAGGAGTCGGCTCGCTTCTACACCGAAGACAACGGCGAGCTGCATATCCGCAGCGATTTCTTGATCGCCGACGAAGACGAGCCGCGCACGGTGCGTGCCGCTTTTATCCTGAACCTGGTCAACGACAGCCTCAAAAGCAAGGGCGTGCTGTTTTCCATCCACGACGAAGACGTACCGGTGTTTCGCCTGCTGCGCATGCGGGCCCGGCGCGCGCCCGGGCTGATTGAAGACGCCAAGGAAGTGCTGCTCAAGCTGTTTGACGCCGACGCCGAATATTCGGCCGACACGCTCGAAGGCATTTACGACGAGCTCGAAAAAGTGAGCAAAAAAGTGCTCTCAGGTGACGTGACCGACGCGATTGCTGGCGAAGCGCTGGGCGCTATTGCCCGCCACGAGGATTTGAGTGGCCGCATTCGCCGCAACGTGATGGACACCCGGCGCGCCGTAAGCTTTATGATGCGCTCCAAAATGCTCAACGCCGAGCAGTTTGAAGAAGCGCGCCAGATTTTGCGCGACATTGATTCGCTCGATTCGCACACCGCGTTTCTGTTTGACAAGATCAACTTCCTTATGGATGCCACGGTGGGTTTCATCAACATCAACCAGAACAAGGTCATCAAGATCTTCTCGGTGGCCAGCGTGGCGCTGCTGCCGCCTACGCTGATTGCCAGCGTCTACGGCATGAACCTCAAGTTTCCCGAGTTGGAATTTCTGGGCGCCTGGAGCTACCCCTACACGGTGGCGCTGATGATTTGCAGCGCGCTGGTGCCAATGTGGTACTTCGGCAAACGCGGCTGGCTGAAATAGCGCAGAAGGCCGGGCCCGCGCCTTAGGCGGTGTCTGCGTTAGACCGTGCGCAGTTCGCGCCGCAAAATCTTGCCCACCGGCGTCTTGGGCAAGTCGGCGCGAAACTCCACCACCTTGGGCTGCTTGTAGCCAGTCAGGTTTTGGCGGCAATGGGCGCGCACGGCGGCCTCGGTCAGGTCCGGGTCTTTTTTGACGATCACCAGCTTGACGGCTTCGCCGGTCTTGTCGTCGGGCATGCCGATGCAGGCGCACTCCATCACCCCGGACAGCTGCGCCACCACGTCTTCGAGTTCGGTGGGAAACACGTTAAAGCCGCTCACCAAAATCATGTCTTTTTTGCGGTCCACGATTTTGAAATAGCCGCGCTCGTCCATGGTGCCGATGTCGCCGGACTTGAAGTAGCCGTCGGCCGTCATCACCTTGGCGGTCTCATCCGGGCGCTGCCAGTAGCCAGCCATGACCTGCGGGCCCTTGATGGCGATTTCGCCGCGCTCGCCCGGCGCGCACAGATTGCCCTCGTCGTCGAGCAGCTTCATCAAGGTGCCGGGAATGGGCACGCCAATCGTGCCGGTGAATTCCTTGCCGGTGACCAGATTGCAGCTGGCCGAAGGCGAGGTTTCGCTCAGGCCATAGCCCTCGCAAATCGGGCAGCCGGTCTTTTCGAACCAGAGCTTGGCCACGCTGCTTTGCACCGCCGTGCCGCCGCCCAGCGACACGCGCAGATGGCTCCAGTCCACCGTGTTGAAGTCCGGGTGGTTGGCTAGGCCGTTGAACAAGGTGTTGACGGCCGGAAAACTGTGGATGGTGTGCTTTTGCAGCTCTTTGAGCACCGCCGGAATGTCGCGCGGATTGGGGATCAGCAGCAGCTTGCCGCCCATGCGCATGCTCAGCATCATGCCAATGGTGAAGGCGAAGATGTGGTACAGCGGCAGAGCGCAGACGCTGGTGGGCTGCTGGTCGGCGGGCAGGTCGTGCATGACCGGCTGGTTCCAGGCCTCGGACTGCAGCACGTTGGCGATCAGGTTGCGGTGCAGCAGCACCGCGCCTTTGGACACGCCGGTGGTGCCGCCCGTGTATTGCAGCACCGCCACGTCATTGGCGTGCAAGTCGGGCTTGGCAAAAGGTGACTTGCTGCCTTTCGCCACCGCAGCGTTAAAGCGTACCGCCTGGGGCAGGTCATAAACCGGCACCAGCTTCTTGCGCGAACGCACCACGTAATTGACCAAGGCGCCCTTGATCAGGCCGAGCTGGTCGCCCATGGCGCACATCACAACATGCTTGACCGGCGTGTTGGCCAGGCACTTTTGCAGCGTGCTGGCAAAGTTTTCCAGGATGAAGATGGCCTTGGCACCGGCATCCTTGAGCTGGTGTTCCAGCTCGCGCGGGGTGTACAGCGGGTTGACGTTGACCACCACATAGCCAGCCCGCAGAATGGCTGCCACCGCCACCGGGTACTGCGGCACGTTGGGCATCATGATGGCCACCCGGTCGCCCTTGGCTAATCCCAAGCCCTGCAAAT
>CANGHQ010000129.1 GCA_947453585.1 Burkholderiales bacterium
AAGCCTATGACGAACACCAACGACGAATTGATCCGCCGCATCCGCAGCGACATGCTCGACAGCTTTGACGAAGAGCTGGAGATGGAGCTTGACGACGGCCACTCCAGCGGCCTGGACGCGCCCACGCAGGCCGACCAAGACGCCCGAAAGATGTATTTCCGCGAGCTGTTTCGCCTGCAGGGCGAACTAGTCAAACTGCAAGACTGGGTCATGCACACCGGCCACAAGGTGGTCGTGCTCTTTGAAGGGCGCGACGCCGCGGGCAAGGGCGGCGCCATCAAGCGCATCACCCAACGGCTTAATCCTCGTGTGTGTCGGGTGGCGGCCTTGCCCGCGCCCAATGACCGCGAGCGCACGCAGTGGTACTTTCAGCGCTACGTGTCGCACCTGCCTGCCGCTGGTGAAATCGTGCTGTTTGACCGCAGCTGGTACAACCGCGCAGGCGTCGAGCGGGTGATGGGTTTTTGCAACGACGAGCAGTACGAAGAGTACTTCCGCACCGTTCCCGAGTTCGAAAAAATGCTGGTGCGCTCGGGCATTCAGGTCATCAAATACTGGTTCTCCATATCTGATGATGAGCAATATTCCCGCTTTTTGGGCCGTATCCATGACCCGCTCAAGCAGTGGAAACTCAGCCCCATGGACCTGGAATCACGCAGCCGCTGGGAAGATTACACCCGCGCCAAAGAAGTGATGCTGGACCGCACCCATATTCCCGAGGCCCCTTGGTGGGTCGTGCAGGCGGTGGACAAGAAAAAAGCACGCCTGAACTGCATTCACCACCTGCTGCAGCAAATGCCTTATGTGGAAACCGAGCACCCCCAGGTGGTGGTGCCCGAGCGCGTGCGCCACGAAGACTACGAGCGCCAGCCGGTGCCGCAGTCCATGATCGTGCCCGATGTTTACTAAGCCTTAAGGCTTAATCCCGCACATCGGCCACCGGGTTCGCACCAAAATCGGCGCGCGCCAGATAGACCAACACCCGCTGCGCCGCAAGCGCCGGGCTGGCGAGTTGGCCCTGGGCGTGCAGGCCGGCAAAGTTGGCCAAATCTGGAAAGGCCTTGGGGTCTGCGCCACGCAATTGCACCTGCATGTCGGTGTCAATCACGCCGGGCGCCAGTGAGCACACTTTGGCGCCATTGGCTTGCAAGGCCTCGTCGAGCGCCAGACACCTTGTGAAATGGTCCATGCCGGCCTTGGCCGCGCAATAAGGCGCCGACGACGCCATGGCCCTGCGCCCCAAACCCGAAGAAATATTGAGCACCTTGCGGGGCACTTGCCAGCCCTGGGTGGCGTGCAAAAACGCGGCGCACAGTTGCATGGGTGCTTCCAGCCCAACGCGCAGCGCGTTGGCCAGATCTGCCGATGTGTTGTCGCGCAGCGGCGTGATTGCAGGAATGACGCCGGCGTTGTTGATCAGCGTGGCGCTTTTCATAGAAGCCGGATCCAGCGCCGCGAGCCACGCGGCCAGGCGCTGGGCCACCGGGGCGGCGTCGGCCAGATCGGCGCTCCACTGCTCCAGCAAGGCGCCGCGCGCTTGGGCCAGCGCGGTCAATTCGGGGCTGGTTTTGCGCGAAATGCACAAGAGATGGGCGCCGCTTTGCAGCAATTGCTCGGCCATGGCGTGGCCCATGCCACGCGAGGCGCCGGTCAGAATCGTGAGCGTGTGTTGGGTCATGGTGGGTTTTGGGGCAGGGGTGAAAACAAAGGGGCGGGCAGGGTGGCACCATTCTGACAGCGGCACCGCAGTGGGGGCGGCGCCAAAGCCATCCGTCACAATCGACCTATGGCCATTAAATCAACAATCTTCAAAGCCCATCTGCAAATTGCAGACATCGACCACAGCTACTACGCCGACCACGCCATGATGCTGGCGCGCCACCCCAGCGAAACCGACGAACGCATGATGGTGCGCCTGGTCGCCCTGGCGCTGCATGCGCACGAACTGCAAAGCGTGTGCGGTGGCGACGGCACGCTGGCTTTTGGCGCCGGTTTGTCTGACGTGGACGAACCCGACGTCTGGCTGCGCGACTTTACCGGCCAGATCAAGCTCTGGATGGAAGTAGGCCAGCCCGAGGACAAGCCGCTCATCAAAGCTTGCGGCAAGGCCGACCAGGTGGTTTTGTACTGCTTTAACCACGCGGCAGAAGTGTGGTGGCGCACCATGGAGGCCAAACTCAGCCGCCCCAAAAACCTGCGCGTTTACCGCATCCCCACCCTGGCGTCCCAAGCCCTGATTCCCCTGGCCCAGCGCAGCATGCAGCTGCAAGCCACAGTGCAAGAAGGCGCCCTGACGCTCAGCGACGACCGCAACACGGTGGAGATTGAGCCGGTTCGCTGGAAGTAACGGCGCAAACCCGCGTCCGGCAGGCGCCGCTCAGTCCTGCACCCCTTCGACAAAAAACTTCACCCGCCGCACGCCGTTCCACTCATCGGCGTCCAGGCGAAAGGCCATGGTCACTTTGGCGGGCAGGGGCTCGGTGTGGCCGAACCAGATGGCGTCTACCGGTTCGCCCTGGTGCTTGAGTTTGAGTGACAGGTGTTTTTCACCCACCAGGCGCTGCGAGATCACTTCCACCTCTTCGCTGAAGGTCGGGGCGGCAAAGCCCTGGCCCCAGACGGCTTCGTGCAAGGTGTCCACCAAATCCACGCGGCGGTAAGCGGGCAAGAGCGGGCCGTCGGTGGCCAGGCGGCGCTGCAGGGTGGCGGCGTCTAGCCATTCGTGGGCTACTTCGTTCAGGCCCTGCTCGAAGGTGTCGAAATGCTCCTCGGCCACGGTGCAGCCGGCCGCCATGGCGTGGCCGCCGAAGCGCAGCAGCACGCCCGGGTAGCGCTTGGCCACCAGGTCGAGCGCGTCGCGCAGATGAAAACCGGGAATCGAGCGGCCCGAGCCCTTAAGTTCATGTTCCTTGCCTGGCGCTTGGCTGGCGGCAAACACAAAAGTGGGGCGGTGCAACTTGTCCTTGATGCGCGAGGCCACGATGCCGACCACGCCTTCATGAAAATCCGGGTCAAACACGCAAATGGCCGGGGGCGGCTCGTCGCCTTCGTCAAACAGCGACTCGGCCACCAGCATGGCTTGTTCGCGCATGTCGCCTTCAATGACGCGGCGTTCGCGGTTGATGCCGTCGAGCGTGCGCGCCAGCTCATCGGCGCGCGCCGGGTCATCGGTCAGCAGGCATTCAATGCCCAGCGTCATATCCGACAGGCGCCCGGCGGCGTTGATGCGTGGCCCCAGGGCAAAGCCAAAGTCAAAGGTCGTGGCCTTTGCCGCCTGGCGGCCCGAGGCGACAAACAGCGCTGCCAGCCCTTCTGGCAAGGCCAGCGCACGCACGCGTTTCAAGCCCTGCGCCACCAAGCGGCGGTTATTGGCGTCTAGGCGAACTACGTCGGCCACGGTGCCCAATGCGACGAGGGGAAGCAGCGCATCGAGCTTTGGTTGTGTCGCTGCATCAAACACGCCGCGCGTGCGTAGTTCGCTGCGCAGTGCCAGCAGCACGTAAAACATCACCCCCACGCCGGCCATGGCCTTGCTCTCGAAAGTGCAGCCGGGCTGATTCGGGTTGACGATGACGTCGGCGTCGGGCAGGGCGGCTGCGGGCAGGTGGTGGTCGGTCACCAGCACTTGCAGGCCCAGGGCTTTGGCGCGGGCCACGCCCTCGATGCTGGCGATGCCGTTGTCCACGGTAATCAGCACGTCGGCGCCCTGGTCAAACACGCGCTGCGAGATCGGGGCGGTCAGGCCGTAGCCGTCGACCACGCGGTCGGGCACCAGGTAGCTGACGTGCTGGGCGCCCAGCAGGCGCAGGCCGCGCACCGCCACGGCGCAGGCGGTGGCGCCGTCGCAGTCGTAGTCGGCCACGATGCACAGGCGTTTTTGCGCAGCAATGGCGTCGGCCAAGAGCACTGCGGCCTCACGCACGCCCTTTAGGCCATCGGGTGGCAGCAGTCTGGACAGGGCGTTGTCCAGTTCGTCGGGCTGGGTGACGCCTCGCGCGGCATACAGCTGTGCCAAGAGCGGGTGGACGCCAGCCTGTTCAAGCGCCCAAACGCTGCGGGGGGGAATGTCGCGGGGGGTGATGTTCATAGGTTTTTCAAAATAGCGGTTGGAGGCGCGCTGCGCAGGGCGGAGCCGATTCGCTGCAAAACGCTGCGCGGTTGCTGGCGCCAAGTACGGGCCGTGTGGCTGCCGCACAGGGTGAGGGTTGGGGTTTCGGCGTCAACGGAGTGGCCGCGCTGGCCCAGCGCCCGCGCCATGTCCGCCAGCGGGCCGCCATCCAGCGCCTGCCAGGCTTGCGCCCAGGCCGCGGCGTCATCGCGCAGCGCGGGCGCCTGTAAGGTGTCAAGCACGGTGGCTTGCAGAAATGGCGGGGCGTCTGCGGGCAGATCGCCAGTGCCGCTGAGCCAAAACGAGTTCACCATGGGCGCGCCGCGCGCCACCCGGGTGTCGTTGACAGGGTGGGTGTAGAGCAGCATCTGCATCTCGTTTTGCAGGCGGCGCACCAAGCGCGCGGCCTCCGTGCGCGGCATCCAGGGGTCTACTTTTTGCCCGCGCACGCGCTCGATGGAGGCCGTGGCCAGGCCGCGCAGCGCCTCGCCTTGCACCAGCCAAGTGTTGGCTTGCAAAAAGTGCAGCGCCAGGCCATCTTCCAAAAAATAAGGGGCCATGGCCTTCAGCAGCGCCAATGATTCGTCTGCTTCCAGCCGCAAAGCTGCCGGGTCTTGCATGGCGATGTGGTCGGCGTGGACCGTCAGGTGGCAAGGGGTGATTAGCCCCCAAGCGGCGCCCGATGCGATCTTGGGCAGGGTGCGTGCGCGCAGGGCCGCCCAAGGAACCAGGCCGTCGGCAAAGGCGTTTTGGCTCAGCACGCGCTCTTGCAGGGGCGACAGATCATTGGCTTGGCCCTGCAGTTCGCCGTGGGGCGTCAGGGTGCGCAGCAGCGTTTTGAGGTGCGGCAGTTCCAGCCGCTCCAGCGCCGCCTGGCATTGGGGGCCGGACGGTGCGGCAAAGGGAATCACGAGGTGCATGCTGCGATTGTCTCGCACCGGCGCAGTCAGAGCCGCACCGGGCTGCGCCGCGCCCCTGCGACAATCGGCCCCTAAGACTTGTAAGGATTCGCAATGAAGTGGTTTTTTATGCTGGCCGTGGCGTCCGCGTGCACTGGCTGCGCTGTGGTGGCAGTGGCTGACGCGGTGGTCACGACTGGCGCGGTGGTGGTCAAGACCGGCGTCAAGGCGGCCGGTGCGGTCGTGGGCGCGGTGCTGCCTGACTAAGCCCGATGTCCATGCTGCAAAACTTGCCTTTTGAACTGCGCATTGGCTGGCGCTATACCCGTGCGGGGCGCTCGACGCGGCGCAATGGCTTTATCTCGTTTATCTCGGGCGTGTCCATGCTCGGTATTGCGCTGGGGGTGGCGGCGCTGATCATCGTGCTCAGCGTGATGAACGGCTTTCAGAAAGAAGTGCGCGACCGCATGCTCAGCGTGGTCTCGCACATTGAGATCTACGCCCTGGGCGGCGCTGCTTTGCTGGACCCGGCGCAGACCCTGCTGCAGGCCCGCGCGCACCCCCAAGTGATTGGTGCGGCCCCCTTTATTGCCGCCCAAGCCCTACTGGCACGCGGCGAAGACATGAAGGGCGTGCTGGTGCGCGGTATTGACCCGGCGCTTGAGCCCGAGGTCACCGACCTGGCCACGCCCGGGCAACAGGCCGCCTTGCAGCAGCTGCAGCCCGGTGGATTTGGCGTGGTGCTGGGGGCCGAGTTGGCCCGCTCCATGGGCGTGCGCATGGGCGATGTGGTGACGCTGGTGGCGCCCAGCGGCCAGGTCACACCGGCTGGCGTGGTGCCGCGCCTGAAACAAATGACGGTGGTGGGCACCTTTGACTCGGGTCATTTTGAATACGACTCCACGCTGGCGCTGGTGCACTGGCAA
>CANGHQ010000130.1 GCA_947453585.1 Burkholderiales bacterium
GGCAAAACCCGGCTGGGCCACGCGCCACTTTGCCGTCGCCGCCGCCAACCCGCTGGCCACCCAAGCCGGCTACGCCATGCTGCGCGCCGGAGGCAGCGCGGTGGACGCGGCCATTGCGGTGCAAATGGTGCTGGCTTTGGTGGAGCCGCAAAGCAGCGGCATCGGCGGCGGCGCGTTTTTGCTGCACTTTGACGGCAAAAGCACCCAAGCCTTTGATGGCCGCGAGACGGCGCCCGCGGCCGCCACGCCCGAGCTGTTCCTCCAAGCCAACGGCCAGCCCATGGCTATGCGCCAAGCCATCGGAGGCGGGCGCTCGGTCGGCGCCCCGGGCGTGGTGCCCATGCTGGCGCTGGCCCACCGCCAGCACGGCAAGCTGCCGTGGGCGCAGCTGTTTGCCCCGGCCATAAAGCTGGCAAGCGAGGGCTTTGCCATCAGCCCGCGAATGGCCACGCTACTGGCCACCGAGTTCGCACTCAAAACCGACCCGGTCGCAGCCCGCTATTTTTATGACGCCAGCGGCCAACCCTGGCCTGCGGGCCACGTCTTGCGCAACCCCGAACTGGCCGCCGTTATGCAGCGCATCGCTTCTGAGGGCCCCAGCGCCCTCACCCGGGGCGAAGTAGCGCAGGCCATTGCCGCCAAAGTGCAAGGCCACCCCAGCAACCCCGGCACGCTGACGCCGGCCGATCTGGCGGCTTACCAGCCAATCGAGCGCACGCCCTTGTGCATGGTTTACCGGGTAAAGCAAGCTCCGGCGCGCAACTACCGCCTGTGCGGCATGCCGCCGCCCAGCTCAGGCATGCTGGCGGTAGGCCAGATTTTGGGCACGCTGGCGCACACGCCCGCCGCCAACATCCCACTTGCTTTTGCGCGCCCGCCCAGCGCTGAAGGCGCTTCGCCCAAAGGCTACGCGCAGCCCGGCGCCGACTGGCTGCACCTGTATACCGAAGCCGCGCGCCTGGCCTTTGCCGACCGCGCCCAGTATGTCGCCGACCCCGAGTTCACAGCCGCCCCGGCAGGCGACTGGGCCAGTTTGCTGGACGCGCGCTACCTGGCCCAACGCGCCGCCCTGACCAGCGCCAGCGGCGCACGCATGCCCAGCGCCCCGCCGGGAAATCCCGGCGCGCAGCAAAGCAGCTACGCCCCCATGGCCACGCAAACCGAACACGGCACCTCGCACATTTCGGTGGTTGACGGCTTTGGCAGCGCCCTGGCCATGACCACGACCATCGAAGACGGCTGGGGCGCGCGCCTCATGGTCAACAGGGGTTTGGGGCTGGAGGGCGGCTTTTTGCTTAACAACCAGCTCACCGACTTCAGCTTTGCGCCTGCGGGCGCCGACGGCAGGCCCGTGGCCAACCGGGTGCAACCGGGCAAGCGCCCGCGTTCGTCCATGTCGCCCACCCTGGTGTTTGACGCCGACACCGGCCAACTGCTGGCCAGCGCGGGCAGCCCGGGCGGCGCATTCATCATCCATTTCACGGCAAAAACGCTATATGGCACTCTCAATTGGGGCCTGAACGCCCAGCAGGCCATTGACCTGCCCAACTTTGGCGCCATGGACGAACTGCTGATTTTGGAGAAAGGCCGCTTTTCTACGGACACCGCCAATGCGCTACGAGCGCGGGGCCACACGGTGGTGGAAGCGCCCTTGCCCAGCGGCCTGCAAGCCATTGCCCGCACGCCCGAGGGCTGGTTTGGCGGCGCGGACCCCCGGCGCGAGGGCGTAGTGCTGGGCGACTAAAGCCCGCGCCTCCGCCGCCAAAAGCGGACTTCTACAATCGGCCGATGGCGATACCGCAAACCTTTATCCAAGAGCTGATCGCCCGCGCCGACGTGGTCGACATCGTCGGGCGCTACGTGCAGCTCAAAAAGGGCGGCGCCAATTTCATGGGCCTGTGCCCTTTTCATGGCGAAAAGTCGCCCTCCTTCTCGGTCAGCCCCACCAAACAGTTCTACCACTGCTTTGGCTGCGGCAAAAACGGCAACGCCATCGGCTTTTTGATGGACCACGCGGGCATGACATTCGTCGAAGCCGTGCACGACTTGGCGCAGCAATACGGCATGCAAGTGCCCGAAGATGAAGCCTCGCCCCAAGACCGCGCCCGCGCCCAAGAACAAAAAGAAAAGCAGCACACCCTGACCAGCGTGCTCGAAAAAGCCGGTGGGGCTTACCGCCGCCAGCTCAAAGACGCACCCGGCGCCGTGGCCTACCTCAAGGGCCGGGGTCTGTCGGGCGACATTGCCAAACAATTTGGCCTCGGCTACGCGCCCGAAGGCTGGCGCAGCCTGGCCAGCATCTTTCCGAGCTACGACGACCCGTTGTTGGTCGAAAGCGGCCTGGTGATCAGCAATGCCGAAGAAGGCAGCGAAGAAAAGCGCTACGACCGCTTTCGCGACCGCATCATGTTCCCGATCCGCAATATCAAAGGCGAATGCATCGGCTTTGGCGGGCGCGTGCTGGGAGACGAAAAACCCAAATACCTCAATTCCCCCGAGACGCCCGTGTTCAGCAAGGGCCGCGAGCTTTATGGCCTGTTTGAGGCACGCGCGCATTTGCGCGACAAGGGCTATGCGCTGGTCACCGAAGGCTATATGGACGTGGTGGCGCTGGCGCAGCTGGGTTTCCCCAACGCCGTAGCCACGCTGGGCACCGCCTGCACCAACGACCATGTACAAAAGCTGTTTCGCTTTACCGACGCGGTGGTCTTCAGCTTTGACGGCGACAGCGCCGGGCGGCGCGCGGCGCGCAAGGCGCTGGACGGCGCGCTGGCCTTTGCCACCGACGTGCGCAGCATCAAGTTCTTGTTCCTGCCCGCCGAACACGACCCCGACAGCTTTATCCGCGCCCATGGCGCCGAGGCCTTCGCCGACTACGTCAAACAGGCCACGCCCCTGAGCCGCTTTTTGGTGGAATCGGCTAGCGAAGGATGCGACCTGAACACCGCCGAGGGCCGCGCCCACTTGTCGAGCAACGCCAAACCGATGTGGATGCAGTTGCCCGAAGGCGCGCTCAAACTCCAATTGCTGGCAGAAATCGCCGACTTGGTGCAACTCACCAGCCGCGAACTCGGCGACCTTTGGATGCCCCCGGCCCGACCCAGCAGCAAAGACGGCGCGCGTAGCCGCCGCGCGCCCGAGCGTGGTTCCGGGTTTGAGTCAGCGTCCGCCCACAGTTTTGGCGATTTCGGCCACTTTGGCGAGCCCGACGCACAGCGCAGCGGCGGCTGGGGCCAGCGCGCCAGCGCCCCACGCAGCCGACCCGGTGGCCGCGCCCGCCCAGCCAGCCGCGCCGACCATGCCACCCGCATCCTGCTGGGGCAAAGCCAGCTCTGGGAAACGCTCTCGGGCGAAGAGCACGCCATGTTGTGCGAACTGCCCGAACCCCACGGCGCGCTCTTTGTCTGGCTGGAAACCCAGTTGCACGAGCACGGACCGTTGACCTGGAGCGCTTTGCGCCCCGAGGCGGCCAACCAGCCCTTTGAAGCGCTGGCGCTGCGCCTGATGGAAGAGGCGAGCGTCACGCCCGAACACACCGAGGAGGCAGCTTTGGAGCTGCAAGATGTGTTGCTGCGCCTGGCGATTGACCGCATTGACGCCGAAATGAAGCAAATTGCCGCATCCCCCCCCGATGCCGAGGTGGGCCAGCGCTACCGTGCCATGAAGGACCGGCGCGCGCCGCTGGCCGCGCGGCTGGAGGCCTTGATTAGAAAAATGTCAGAAAAGGTATAATCCGTTTTTTCTCGGCAAGAGCGACAGCAGCACCTCCGGACTTCCGGCCACGCAGTGACACCGATCACCCAGGCCACCCTTCCGCAAGGACTGCAAACCAAATGTTCGCCCGTACACCTTGCCGGTTGAATTTCTCTCCTTCGCTCCCATTTGTTTTTTCGCCCCAGGCGCCATACCGGCCTTCAAGCCGGTGGCCGCTGTCCGATCCGTTTGTTTTTTTGTGGTTCCAAGGTTCACTATGCCCGCATCCAAATCCGCCAAGCCCGTTCAGCCCGCAGCCAAAGCCGTCGCTAAACCGAAGGCCAAAACGGCGGTTAAGCCTGTTGCGAAAACACCTGTGAAAACAACAGCAACTGCAACCGCAACTGCAAAAACAACTACTAAAGCGGCAGCCAAGCCCAGCGCCAAAGCGGCGCCTGCTGCCCTAGCGCCCGCCGCGCCCCCAAAGAAAGTGAAACTCTTGTCCCTCTCCAAAGCTGAACTCCAGGCCGCTGCCGACGCCTTGCTCAACCAGGCCAAGCCAGCCAAAACCAAGGCAACGCCTAAGCCTGCGGCAAAAGCCGCAGCCCCGGCGACTGACGCCAAGCCAGCCAGCAAGACCGCTGCCGCCAAGCACGCAGCCAAACCGGCTGCCAAAGCCGCAGAAAAAACCGCAGTAAAAGCGACAGCCAAAGTCGCAGGCAAACCCGCTGCAAAAACGGCTGCCAAGGCCAAAGCCAAGCCCGCCGTGAGCGTCGACGATGCCGACCTGTCAGACATCGAAGCCGAGTTGGAAGCCGAGCCGGTGGCCGCCAGCGCCACAGGCGAAAAGGTCAAGCCTTTGCGCATGAAAATCAGCAAGGCCAAAGAGCGCGCCTTGATGAAGGAGTTCGGACTCGAAGAAACCATCCTGTCTGAAGAAGAAAAAACCAAGCGCCGCCTGGCCTTTGTGGCCCTGATCAAACTTGGTCGCACGCGCGGCTATCTGACGCACGGCGAGATTTCTGACCACTTGCCCGGCAAGCTGGTAGACGCCGAAACGCTGGAAGTCGTGATTTCCATGCTCAACGACATGGGTGTGGCCGTCTACGAACAAACGCCTGACGCCGAAACCCTGCTGCTGAACAACAACGTGGCCACAGCGGCTACCGAGGCGGAGGCCGAAGAAGAAGCCGAAGCGGCGCTGTCCACCGTGGACAGCGAGTTTGGCCGCACCACTGACCCAGTGCGCATGTACATGCGCGAAATGGGCACGGTTGAATTGCTGACCCGCGAAGGCGAGATCGAGATTGCCAAGCGCATCGAAGGCGGCCTGATGGCGATGATGGAGGCGATCTCTGGCTCGCCCGCCACGATTGCCGAAATCTTGCGCCTGGGCGAAGAAATCCGCGAAGGCAAGGTGGTGATCACCACCATCGTGGACGGCTTCTCCAACCCCAACGAGGCCGACGACTATGTGGCCGAAGAAGACTTTGACGAGTTTGACGCCGACGACGACGACGACGGCAAAGGCGGCTCCAAGGCGCTGACCAAAAAGCTTGAAGAACTCAAGCGCGAAGCCCTGATCCGCTTTGACCACCTGCGCGAGCTGTTCGAGAAGATGCACGCCATCTATGACAAAGAAGGCCACGGGTCGCCCAGCTACATGAAGACGCAAAAGCTGCTCAGCGAAGAGCTGATGACGATCCGCTTTACCGCCAAAGCCATCGAGAAGCTGTGCGACATGGTGCGCGGCCAGGTGGATGACATCCGCAAGAAAGAGCGCGAACTGCGCCGCATCATTGTGGACAAATGCGGCTACAGCCAAGACAACTTCATTGCTGATTTCAGCGGCCGCGACAAAAACGGCAACAAGGTGGCCAGCCAGTTGCTCAATCTGAAGTGGATCGAAAAGCAAGCCGCTGCAGGCAAGCCCTGGAGCACGGTGATGGCGCGCAACATTCCGCCAGTGCAAGACATTCAGCAAAAACTGACCGACCTGCAAACCCGGGTCGTGGTGCCGCTGGACTTGCTCAAGGACATCAACAAGCGCATGAACCAGGGCGAGGCATCGAGCCGCGCCGCCAAGAAAGAGATGATCGAGGCCAATTTGCGCCTGGTGATCTCGATTGCCAAGAAATACACCAACCGCGGCCTGCAGTTCCTGGACCTGATCCAGGAAGGCAATATCGGTTTGATGAAGGCGGTGGACAAGTTCGAATA
>CANGHQ010000131.1 GCA_947453585.1 Burkholderiales bacterium
AAAGTGGACCCGCGCCTATAACCTGACCGCCGTGCGCGACCCGCAAGACATGCTCACCCACCATCTGCTCGACAGCCTGGCGGTGGTGCGCCCCTTGCGCCAGCAGCTCGCAGCGCTGGGGCGCGCTGAGTCGGTGCGCGTGCTCGATGTGGGCGCTGGCGCCGGCCTGCCCGGCGTGGTGCTGGCCATTTGCTGCCCCACCATGACGGTGCACTGCGTAGACACGGTGGCTAAGAAAGCCGCCTTTGTGCAGCAAGCGGCGGTCAGCCTGAAGCTATCCCGCCTGCGTGGCATCCACGCCCGCGTGGAAAGTTTGACTGAGCCCTATGACGTGGTGTGCTCGCGCGCCTTTGCCTCACTGGCCGACTTTACCCAGTGGTCGGCGGGCGCCTTGGCGCCGCAAGGCGTGTGGATGGCCATGAAGGGCAAACACGCGCAGGCCGAACTGCTGGCGCTGGACCCCGGCGTGCAGGTGTTTCACGTGGAACCGCTGCAGGTGCCGGGCCTGGACGCCGAGCGCTGCCTGGTCTGGATGCGCCGCGCCTGAGGCGCCCGGCCCGCGCAAGTGGGCGCTCCGAGATCGGCGCCAGCCTGGCTAAAAGTGCCTAACGTAAACTTGGGCCCTCATCCTTTAGGAACTTCATGCTCGGCGTCAGCGATTACGGTACTTTTGTCGTCACCATTTTGGTGTTCTTGCTGATCCCCGGCCCCGGTAATTTGGCGCTGGTGCTGTCTACCAGCAAGGGCGGCGTGCGCGGCGGTCTGGCCGCTACGGCGGGCGTGATTTTGGGTGACCAGGTGCTCATGTGGCTGGCGGTGGCGGGTGTAGCGGCTTTGCTCGCTGCATACCCTGCGGCGTTTCAGGTGGTTCAATGGGTGGGCGCGGCCTACCTGGCCTGGCTGGGCGGCACCATGCTTACCTCCAAGCCCGGCGCGCCCTTGCCTATCGACATCCGTCCGCGCCAGTACCTGCGCCAGGCCATGCTGATCACCCTGCTCAACCCCAAGGCGATTTTGTTTTACATGGCGTTTTTCCCGCTGTTTGTCGATCCGGTGCGCCAGCAGGGTCTGGTGACTTACGGCTTTATGGCAGCCACCATCGCCGCGCTGACTTTTGCCTATGGCCTGGGCGCCACGCTGCTGACCCACTTTTTTGCCGAGCGCGTGCGCGCCAATCCGGTGATCGGTCGGGTGCTGGAAAAAGTGGCCGGTGTGTTTTTGATTGGCTTTGGCCTCAAACTGGTGGCGGCGCAATGATGTGCCGCTCCCCCGTTCCACGTGAAACCGCAGCGCCTGCGGCCCCTTTTCTTTTTCTGCGTTCCTGACCCATGGCCAAAATATTCTGCATTGCCAACCAAAAAGGTGGCGTTGGCAAAACCACCACCACCGTCAACCTGGCGGCCGGTCTGGCGCAGTTGGGCCAGCGCGTGCTGATGATTGACCTGGACCCCCAGGGCAACGCCACCATGGGCTCGGGCGTGGACAAGCGCAGCCTGGCCCTCAGTGTGTATGACGTCTTGTTGGAGTCCGCCAGCATCGCCGAGGCGCGCACCCGCAGCGACAAGCTGGTGGCGGCTGGTTGCAGCTACGACATCCTGGGCGCCAACCGCGAACTCGCCGGGGCCGAGGTGGAAATGGTCGAGCTCGAGCGCCGCGAGCGCCGCCTTAAAACCGCCCTGGCCGAGGTGGACAAAGACTACGACTTTGTGCTGATCGACTGCCCGCCATCGCTGTCCATGCTCACGCTGAACGGCCTGTGTTGCGCCGACGGCGTGGTCGTGCCCATGCAGTGCGAATACTTTGCCTTGGAGGGCCTGACCGACCTGGTCAACACTATCAAGCAAGTCAAGGCCAACCTCAACGACGACCTGCGCATCATCGGCCTCTTGCGCGTGATGTTTGACCCGCGCATTACCTTGCAGCAGCAGGTCAGCGAACAGCTCACCGCCCACTTTGGCGACAAGGTGTTTGACACCGTCATCCCGCGCAATGTGCGCCTGGCCGAAGCACCGAGCTACGGTCTGCCCGGTGTGGCGTTTGACCCGGCCTCCAAGGGCGCGCAGGCCTTTGTCGCCTTTGCCCAGGAAATGCTGCGCCGCCTGCCCAAGATGGGCTAAGCGCCATGGCCGCAAACCCGAAGGTGCTGCTTTTGCCCGGTTGGCAAAACTCGGGCCCCGACCACTGGCAAAGCCGCTGGGAAGCCCGCCACG
This sequence comes from Burkholderiales bacterium, assembly GCA_947453585.1. Lineage (GTDB taxonomy): Bacteria > Pseudomonadota > Gammaproteobacteria > Burkholderiales > Burkholderiaceae_C > Allorhodoferax. The sequence goes on from CANGHQ010000131.1 coordinate 2,211, forward strand.
GCTACCTGCGCGTAGATCAGCACGACTGGATGCAGCCCCTGCGCGGCGACTGGATTACCCGGCTCGAAGAAGTGGTGCTGGCCCAAGACGCACCCTGCGTGCTGGTGGCCCACAGCCTGGGTTGCCTGCTGGTGGCGGCCTGGGCGGCTTGCTCGCGCAACACGCACCTGGTGCAAGGTGCGCTGCTGGTAGCCCCGGGCGACGCCGAGCGCGAAGAGCTGCGCGGCGTGCTGCACAGCTGGTCGCCGGTGGTACTGCAGCGCCTGCCCTTTGCCAGCGTGCTGGCGGGCAGCCACAACGATCCCTACTGCAGCCTGGAGCGCGCGCAAGCCTTTGCAAGCGCCTGGGGCGCGCAGTGGCATGACTGTGGCCACGCCGGCCACATCAACGCCGATTCCCAGCTTGGCGACTGGCCCGCAGGCCAGGCCTTGCTTCACACACTACTCACCCCTATGGAGGCTAAAGATGGCCAGTAAAAAACCCAAAGGACTCGGCATGGGGCTGGAAGCCCTGCTCGGGCCCAAGGTGCAAGACGCCGCGCCTGACACCCCGTTAGACGCCAGCCTGCCCACCACCCTGCTGCTGACCGACCTGGTGCCCGGCATCTACCAGCCGCGCACCCGCATGGACGAAGGCGCGCTGTACGAACTGGCCGAGAGCATCAAGGCCCAAGGCATCATGCAGCCGATTTTGGTGCGGCAGTTGGACGCCGAGCGCGCCAAGGCGCACCGCCCCGAGGGCTCAAGCCGCCCGGTGTACGAGATCATTGCGGGTGAGCGGCGCTTTCGTGCGGCCAAGCTCGCCGGCCTAGACCGGGTGCCGGTGCTGGTGCGCAACGTGGCCGACGAAGCCGCCGCCGCCATGGCCCTGATCGAGAACATGCAGCGCGAAGACCTGAATCCGCTAGAAGAAGCTCAGGGCCTGCAGCGCCTGATTAAGGAGTTTGGCCTGACGCATGAACTTGCCGCCCAGGCCGTAGGCCGCTCGCGCAGCGCCGCCAGCAACCTGATGCGTCTGCTCAATCTGGCCGACCCGGTGCAGTCCATGCTGATGGCTGGCGACATCGACATGGGCCACGCCCGCGCCCTGCTGTCGCTGGACCGGGCCACGCAAATCACGGCGGCCAACCAGATTGCCAACAAAAAGCTGTCGGTGCGCGAGTCCGAGAGCCTGGTCAAAAAGCTCAGCGCCGAGTTTTCGCTGGTGGCTTCCAAGCCCAAAAAAGAGAAGTCGCGCGACCTGAAACGCGTGGAGGAAGAACTCTCTGACCTGCTGCAAGCGCAGGTCGAAGTGCTCATTAAAAAGCGGGTCAAACGCGGCGGTCGCATGGAGGAAATGGGCGAAGTAGTCATCCAGTTTGGCTCGCTCGATGCGCTCAACGGCCTGATCGAGCGCCTGGCGCCCAACGGCAACCGCTAGACCCGCATGGCTGACCCCGCCAACACCAACGCCACCGCCACCGACCCGCAGCCCGCCCCGCGCAGCCGCTGGCGTGCCGCCCCGCCCTGGCCGTTGCCTGCGCTCCTGAGCTGGGGCGTGAGCTGGGCCGCGTTTCGGCTCATGCTGCTGCGCGATTGGCCCATGGTCGGCGCCCTGGTGATTGCGGCGCTCTTGGGCGTGGTGCTGAGCCTCTGGGGCGACTCCTGGTGGCGCAAGGCGGTGGTGGCGGCGGGCTTTCCGGTGTCATTTGCCCTGAGCCTTCCCATGCTCGGTCTGGGCGACATGCCAGCTTGGGTGTGGCTGCTGCCGCTGGTGGTGATGCTGCTGGTCTACCCCGTCAACACCTGGGCCGACGCGCCCCTGTTTCCCACCCCGGCCAAGGCCTTGCACGCACTGCCCGGCTTTGCGCCCTTGCCCGCCGGTGCAAAGGTGCTCGATGCCGGTTGCGGCCTGGGCCACGGCTTGCAGGCCCTGCGCCACGCCTACCCCAAGGCGCAGTTTTATGGCATCGAATGGAGCGCTACCCTGCGCTGGCTGTGCGCGCTGCGCTTGCCGTGGGCGCGCATCAGCCGCGGCGACATCTGGCTGGCGGACTGGTCGGGCTACCAGATGGTGTATTTGTTTCAGCGCCCCGAGAGCATGCCCAAGGCCGTGGCCAAGGCAGCGCAAGAGCTGCGCCCCGGCGCCTGGATGGTGAGCCTGGACTTTGAAGCCGCGCAACTGGTGCCGAAAGCCAGCTATAAGGCAAGCGATGGCAAAATGGTATGGATTTACAAAATGCCATTTGTCTACGCAAGGCCCTAGCATGTCTCTTACCCCCGTCACCCCCGCGCACATTTCCAAGCCCGACAGCGCCGGGGTTTCCGCCCAGTCGGTGGTGCTGTTTGCCATGGCCACCCTGGCTGAGCGGCGCGACGCCGACACCGAAAGCCACTTGCTGCGCGTGCAGGCCTACGTTCGCTTGTTGGCGCAGGCTTTGCAGCGCCTGCCCGCCTTGGCGCCTGTTTTGACACCGGACTACATTGCGCATCTGGTGCAAGGTGTGCTGTTCTATGACATTGGCACCCTGGCGGTACCAGAGCGGGTTTTGCTCAAACCCGGGCGCTTCAGCCCGGAGGAACGCAGCGCCATGCAAAGCCATACCGTGCGCGGTTACGAGGCGCTGGTGCGGGCCGAGAAAACCTGCGGCGCCAGCGACCCGTGGCTGGACATGGCCAAAGAGCTTGCTTTGTCACACCACGAGCACTGGAACGGCCACGGCTACCCGCAGCAGCTCGCCGGTGAGGCCATCCCCCTGTGCGCGCGCATTGTGGCTGTGGCCGATGTGTACGACGCCATGGTCAGTGACAAGGTTTACAAGGCCGGTATGTCGCACGCCCAAGCCGCGGAAAAGATTCGCGCCGAGCGCGGCGCCCAATTTGACCCGCAGGTGGTGGACGCCTTTGTTGACTGCGCCGCCGCGATTGAACGGGTGGCGCGCCGCCATGCCGACACCGACGCCGACCTGCAAAGCAAGATGGAAACCCTGGCCGAGGCCATTGCCGAACACTCGGTGATGTAAGGCGCCCCCCGCCCCCCGCATTGCCAACACAGAGTCGCCGCGCAGGGGCTCTTGCGCAAGCATGCAGGAGCCGGGCCACAAAGCGGGAATAATCCCTGCTTTCAACCAGAGAAAACACCATGGCAAACCGCCTTACCCAAATCGCCACCCGTACCGGAGACGGCGGCACCACCGGCCTGGGCGACAACAGCCGCGTCTCCAAAAACAGCCTGCGTGTGCACGCCATGGGCGACGTGGACGAACTCAACTGCCACATCGGCGTGCTCTTGTGCGAAGCCATGCCCGAGGGCGTGCGCATCGTTCTGGTGGAAATCCAGCACCAGTTGTTCAACCTGGGCGGCGAGTTGTCGATACCGGGCTTTGAGTTGCTCAAGGGCGAGGCGGTGTTGGCGCTCGACGAGGCCTTGGGCGCCTACAACGCTGACCTGCCCCGCCTGCAAGAATTCATCTTGCCCGCTGGCAGCCGCGCCGCAGCCCTGGCCCATGTCTGCCGCACGGTGGCACGCCGCGCCGAGCGCGCCGTGGTGGCGTTGGGCAACGAAGAGGCGCTGAAAGAGACGCCGCGCCAGTACCTCAACCGCCTGTCCGATTTGATGTTTGTGCTGGCCCGCGTCTTGAACCGCTACCGGACCGACGGCACGGTGGGCGACGACGTGTACTGGAAAAGCGAGCGCATGGCGCGCGC
>CANGHQ010000132.1 GCA_947453585.1 Burkholderiales bacterium
CTTGGGGCTCAGCTCCGCTGCCGCCCACCAACTTGAAGTTGTAGTCCGGGCGGTTAAAGGTCTCGGGCTTGCCGCGCACCAGTTCGCGTTTGGCCTTGAGGTCGCGCGCCAAACGGTGCAAAAACGCCAGGCTGGGTTGCAGCCCGACCAATGGCGCAGCTTCGCTGCCCGCCTCCGCCAGCGGGGTTTGCAGCCACTCTTCGGTCACGATGGCGTCCAACTGGTCGTGGCGCAGGTTGTGGCTGATGGGCACGCTCTCAAGCCGGGTTTCGCTCGAAACAATGGTCAGCGTCGCTTCGTCCAGGGTCACATACAGGCTCACCGCCGGGCAGTCGCGCCCCTCTTGCAAGGTGTAGTTTTGCACCACCGCGTCTGGCAGCATGGTGACTTTGTAACCCGGCATATAAACGGTAGACAAGCGCGCGCGGCCCAGGCGGTCCATGTCACTGTCGGGCAGCACGGCCAGCGCCGGGGCGGCAATGTGCACGCCCACGGTCACCGTGCCGCTGCCCAGGCCTTGCACCGACAGCGCGTCGTCAATCTCGGTGGTGGCGGAGTCATCAATCGAAAACGCCGACACCGAGGCGCGCGCCAGCACCTCACCCACGGGGGGCGCCGCCGTGGCGGCAAAGCCCACGCCCTGGGGAAAGTTCTCTAGCAAGAAGCGCTTCCAGTGGAACTGGTAAGGCGAATCAATGGCGCCGCTGCGCTGCAGCAGGTCCAGCGGCGCGGTGCGGGTGGCGCGCGAGGCGTCCACCACGGCCTTGTATTCGGGGGCGTTTTTGTCAGGCTTGAACAGAATCTTGTAGAGCTGCTCGCGCACCGGCTGCGGGCAGACGCCCTCGCCCAACTCCTGCGCCCACTGGGCGATGAGGGCGACCGTGGCCTTTTTCTTCTCAATGGCCACCAGCGCCTGGGCAATCACCTCGGCCGAGGCCTTGCGGAAAAAGCCCTTGCCTGCGCGGCGAAAGTAGTGCGGCGCCTCAAACAGGCGGATCAGCATGGCCGCTTGCTGCTCGAGCGTGGCGTCCTTGCTGAAGTATTCGCGCGCCAGGATGGCAAAGCCAAAGTCGTCTTCAGGCGAAAACTCCCAGGCGAGTTCGAGCTCAATGCTCTCGCTCAGGGCCTGGGCGGCTGCCATAAACGCGGCGGGCGCGGGTTTTTCAAAGCGCAAGAGCACATTGGCCATCTTGACCTTGACGCGCTTGCCACTGTCGAGCTCGACTTGCACCGAGGCATCGCTCTCTGACAGCACCCGACCGGCCATGAATTTTCCGGCTTCATCAAACAATACAAACATGGCGTGGATTGTCCCATGGCGAGGGCAAAGGCTTAGCGCCCGATAATCGGGCCATGGCAACCCCGTTCGGAAAAATCAGTTTACGCAGCCGCCTGGCGCCCTGGTGGGTGGGCCTGGACGGGCCTTTGGGTTTCATCGTCTTTATTCTGGCCTGCGCTGGCCTGCTGGTGATGTATTCCAGCGGTTTTGACCATGGCACCCGCTTTGCCGATCACGCCCGCAATATGCTGATCGCCGGGGTGGTGATGTTTGTGGCCGCGCAAATTCCGCCCCAGCGCCTGATGCACCTGGCCGTGCCCCTGTACCTGTTGGGCGTGGCGCTCTTGGTGGCGGTGGCGGTGTTTGGAGTGACCAAAAAAGGGGCGCGGCGCTGGCTCAATGTGGGCATCGTGATCCAGCCCAGCGAAATCCTCAAAATCGCGGTGCCGCTGATGCTGGCTTGGTGGTTTCAAAAGCGCGAGGGGCAGCTGCGCCCCCTGGACTTTGGCGTCGCGGCGGTGTTGCTGGGCGTACCGGTGGGTTTGATCATCCGCCAGCCCGATTTGGGCACCGCCATGCTGGTGCTCGCGGCCGACCTGGCGATCATGTTTTTTGCCGGCGTGAGTTGGAAGATCATCCTGCCCCCGGCGGTGCTGGGCCTGGTCGCCGTGGTCTTGCTGGTGGGCTTTGAGCCCATGCTCTGCGCCGACGGCATGCGCTGGCCGGTGCTGCATGACTACCAGCAGCAGCGCATTTGCACGCTGCTGGACCCCTCACGGGACCCGCTGGGCAAGGGTTTTCACATCATCCAGGGCATGATTGGTATTGGCTCGGGCGGGGTGTTTGGCGTGGGTTTTATGCACGGCACGCAAACCCACCTTGAATTCATCCCCGAGCGCACCACCGACTTCATCTTTGCCGCGTTCTCGGAAGAATTTGGCCTGATTGGCAATGTGCTCATGATCGCCGCCTTTATCGCCCTGATTCTGCGCGGTCTGGCCATTGCGCTGGATGCGCCCACCCTGTTTTCGCGCCTGCTGGCGGGCAGCGTAGCCATGATTTTTTTCACCTATGCCTTTGTCAACATGGGCATGGTCAGCGGCATCGTGCCGGTGGTGGGCGTGCCCCTGCCCTTTATCAGCTACGGCGGCACCGCCATGGTGACGCTGGGGTTTGCGCTGGGCATTCTGATGTCGATCAGCAACGCGCGGCGCCTGGTGCAAACCTGATTTGACCCATCGGGCGCCGTGATGCGGCGCATGGCCTGCGCGGCTTCGGGACATCGCCCGCACCCTAGAATGGCCCAATGATCTCTCGCGAACCCACTATTGAACGCCTGGCCACGGCCAAGGCCCTGTTACTCACCCCGTTTGGCCTGGACGAGACGCACCTGGCGCGCGCGCTGGCCGAAATCAAGATGCACCGCGTGGACGAGGCCGACCTCTACTTCCAGTACACCCGCTCCGAGGGCTGGAGCCTGGAAGAAGGCATTGTCAAAACCGGCTCTTTCAGCATCGACCAGGGCGTGGGCGTGCGTGCGGTCAGCGGTGAGAAAACCGCGTTTGCCTATTCCGACGATATTTCTGAGGCCGCGCTGCTCGACGCCGCGCGCACGGTGCGCACCATCGCCAGCGCCGCGCAAACCCGCCGCACCAGCGTGAGCAAACCCAAGATCGCCCGCAGCCGCTCGCTCTACCCCGACCAAGACCCCATTTCTACTCTGGACAGCGCCACCAAGGTCGCGCTTTTGGGCAAGGTAGAACGCCTGGCCCGCGCCAAAGACCCGCGCGTGGCCCAAGTCATGGCTGGCTTGGCCATGGAATACGACGTGGTGCTGATTGCCCGCGCCGACGGCACGCTGGCGGCCGACGTGCGCCCCTTGGTGCGCCTGTCGGTCACCGTGATTGCCGAACAAAAAGGCCGGCGCGAAATCGGCTCGTCCGGTGGCGGCGGCCGTTTTGGCCTGGCGTATTTTGACGACGCCCAAATCACCCAGTACGTGGACCAAGCGGTGCACGCAGCCCTGACCAACCTGGAAGCGCGCCCCGCGCCCGCCGGCGAAATGACCGTGGTGCTGGGTTCGGGCTGGCCCGGCATCTTGCTGCACGAAGCCATTGGCCACGGCCTGGAAGGCGACTTCAACCGCAAGGGATCGAGCGCTTTTAGCGGACGTATCGGCCAGCGCGTAGCAGCCAAGGGCGTGACCGTGCTCGACGACGGCACCATTGCCGACCGCCGCGGCTCGCTCAATGTGGACGACGAAGGCAACACCAGCGGACGCAACGTGCTGATTGAAGACGGCATTTTGAAGGGCTACATCCAAGACGCCATGAACGCGCGCCTGATGGGCGTGGCGCCCACCGGCAACGGCCGGCGCGAAAGCTACGCCCACATTCCCATGCCGCGCATGACCAATACCTACATGCTGGGCGGCGACAAAGACCCGCAGGAAATTGTCAAAAGCATCAAAAAAGGCCTGTACGCCACCAACTTTGGCGGCGGCCAGGTGGACATCACCTCGGGCAAGTTTGTGTTTTCTGCCAGCGAAGCCTATTGGGTGGAAAACGGCAAGATTCTCTACCCGGTCAAGGGCGCCACGATTGTGGGCAGCGGCCCGGAATGCTTGAAGCGCGTCAGCATGATCGGCAACGACATGCGCCTGGACAGCGGCGTGGGCACCTGCGGCAAAGAAGGCCAAAGCGTGCCCGTGGGCGTGGGCCAGCCTACCCTGCGCATTGACGGCCTGACCGTGGGCGGCACCGCCTAAACGGCGACAGCCTTGCGGCCGTTTTTCGCGGGCGCCCGCGACACCATCCCCATGCTGGTGGGCGCCGCGCCCTTTGGCCTGATCTTTGGCACTTTGGCCATTGGCGCGGGTTTGCCGGTTTGGCTCACCCTGGGGCTGTCGGCGCTGGTGTTTGCCGGTTCATCCCAGTTTGTGGCGGTCAGCTTGCTGGGCGGCGGCGCTGCGGTGCCCGTTATCTTGCTCACCACTTTTGTCGTCAACCTGCGCCACGCGCTCTACAGCGCCACCTTGCTGCCCTACGCCCGCGCGCTGCCCGCCCGTTGGCGCTGGGCCCTGGCCTTTTGGCTCACCGACGAAACCTTTGCCGTCGTAGAAAACCAGTTGCGCCACCACACCAGCCTGCACGACGGCGCGCGCTACTGGCTGGGCTCGTCCTTGGCCATGTACGGCAACTGGCAGGTCTGGACGCTTGCGGGTGTGCTTTTGGGCCAAAGCGTGCCGGGCCTGGCCACTTTGGGGCTGGACTTTGCCATGGTCGCCACTTTTGCCGCCATCGTGGCACTGCAGCTGCGTGACCGGCCGGTGCTGTGCGCAGCGCTGGCGGCGGGCGCGGTGGCGCTGCTGGCCCGTGATTTGCCCTACAAGCTCGGGCTGATGCTGGCCGCCATTGCGGGTGTGGCCACCGGGATGCTGACTGAGGCCTGGTTCGGGAAAGCCGACGCAACTGCGCAAGAAGGGGCCCAGCCATGAACAGCACTTGGGCGCTGGTGCTGGCCGGCATGGTGGTGGTGACTTATGGCATTCGCCTGAGTTTTCTGGTGTTTGGCCACCGCCTGACCTTTCCGCGCTGGCTGGAGCGCGCGCTGCGCTATGTGCCGGCGGCGGTATTGACCGCGCTGGTCGTGCCCATGGCGCTAGCGCCGCAAGGCGTGGTGGACCTGAGCGTGCACAACGCCTATTTGCCCGGCACCGTGGCTGCGGTGGCGATTGCCTTGTGGAGCCGCCAGACGCTGGCTGCCATCGTGGGCGGCTTTGTGGTCTACGGCCTGTGGCGCTGGCTGCTGGTCTGAGCCACGGGGCCGAAAATGACTTGTGCTACATTGAGGCCATGCATCCCGCCGCTTTTTTCTTTAGCTATTTTTGGTTCTCCAACGCCTGCGGCGGTAGAGAGTTCTGAACGTACCTGAAAAAAACGTCCTGATACTTCCGAAACCGCCGGCACCCCCGGCGGTTTTTTTATGCCTTTTTTGACTTTGACTGACTGCTTTAAGGAGCCCTGACATGACTGCAAGCGCTGACCGTACCAGCACCACCGACGACGAACGCATCAAGGACATCACCGTGCTGCCCCCACCCGAACACCTGATCCGCTTCTTCCCCATCAGCGGCACCGCCGTTGAAACCCTGGTGGCGGCTACGCGCAAACGCATCCAGAGCATCATGGGCGGCAAGGACGACCGGCTGCTGGTCATCATCGGCCCCTGCTCCATCCACGACCCTGCCGCCGCGCTGGAATACGCCCGCCGCCTGCAGGACATGCGCACCCACTACGCCGACACGCTGGAAATCGTGATGCGCGTCTATTTCGAAAAGCCGCGCACCACCGTGGGCTGGAAAGGCCTGATCAACGACCCTTACCTGGACGAGAGTTTTCGCATTGACGAAGGCCTGCGCATTGCGCGCCAGTTGCTGATCGACATCAACCGCCTGGGCCTGCCTGCGGGCAGTGAGATTTTGGATGTGATTTCGCCCCAGTACCTGGGCGACCTGATCGCCTGGGGCGCCATTGGCGCGCGCACCACCGAGAGCCAGGTGCACCGCGAACTGGCCTCGGGCCTGTCAGCGCC
>CANGHQ010000133.1 GCA_947453585.1 Burkholderiales bacterium
CAGGCCGAGGTGTGGGCGCCCACCCAAAATGCCGAAGCCACCCAGGCCGAGGCGGCAAAGACGCTGGGCGTGCCGCTGCAAAACATCACCGTGCACCGGCCGTATTTGGGCGGTGGTTTTGGCAGGCGCGGCGCGTCACAAGACTATGTTCGCCAGGCGCTGCAGATCGCCAAAGAGCTTCCAGGCACCCCCGTCAAACTGTTGTGGTCGCGCGAAGAAGACATGCAGCACGACTTTTACCGCCCCGCCGCCCTGTACCGGCAGCGCGCAATCGTTGACGGCAAGGGCAAGCTCACCGCGTGGCAGGCGCGCATTGCCTCGCAATCACTGCTCGAGAAAATTCGGCCGGCCTCGCTGAAAGACGGACGCGACTTTCAGGCGGCAGAAGCCTTTCACGATATGCCTTACGAATTACCCCATCTTGATGTGCGCCATGGCATTTGCCGCATCAATGTGCCGGTGGGGTTTTGGCGCTCGGTCTACCACTCGCAAAACCCGTTCGCGCGCGAGTGCTTTTTGGATGAAGTTTTCAAGGCAAGCGCCAAGGATCCGCTGGCCGGTCGTATCGACTTGCTTGCGCCTGACAGCCGCGACCGCAAGGTGCTGGAAGCCGCCGCCCGGGCCGGCAACTGGGGCGGCAAATTGGCCGCAGGTCGATTCCAGGGCCTGGCGGTGCAAGACGCCTATGGCAGCTTTGCCGCCTGTGTGGTTGAGCTGTCCGTCAACGCGCAAAAGGCGGTGACGGTGCACAGCGTCACCGTGGCGGTAGACCCCGGCCATGTTGCAAACCTGGACTCGGCGCGGGCACAAATTGAAGGCAATGTGATCTACGCCCTGACCACCATGTTCATGAGTGAAATCAATGTGCAAGAGGGCCGGGTGGTACAGAGCAATCTTCAAGACTATCCCTTGATGCAGTTGCGGCAAACGCCGCGCATCAACGCGGTATTGGTGCCCACCGGTGGCGACGTATGGGGCGGCATGGGCGAGCCGCCCTACGCGCCGATTACGCCCGCACTGGCCAACGCAATTGCCGCAGCCACCGGTGTTCGGCTGCGCAGGACGCCCTTTAGCCATGACGGATTCACGCTGGCTTGAACGCCGCCGCCGCAAGCCCATTGCCAAGAACCACCACAAGACCCAAGCAAGGATGACCCGCCATGATTTCCCCACTTCGTAACCGCACCAGCGCTTCTGCGTTCACCAAAGGACTGGCAATAGGCCTGGGCGCCGCGTTGCTCAGCACCGCAGCGCTTGCCAGCGAATTGCTGGTCTGGAGCGCAGGCGCCGCCCAAACGCCGCTGTCGATATTGATTTCGGACTACAAAAAGGCCTCGGGAAACACGGTCAAAGTCGAATTCGCCCCGGTGGGCGTGTTGGTCAAGCGGCTCGCCGATGGCGGCCGACCCGACGTGTTGATCGTGAGCCAGGACGTGGTGGCAAACGTGGAGAAAAATGGCTGGACGGTTCCCGGCACCGCGTCCCCCATTGGTCGCGTGGGCGTGGGGATAGCGATCAAAGAAGGCGCGCCAATGCCCGACATTTCCACGCCCGACGCTTTGCGCCAGACCTTGCTCAATGCAAAGTCCATCACCTACATGGACCCCACCAAAGGCACCAGCGGCAAGCACTTTGCGTCGGTGCTCGATCAACTCGGCATTGCAGATCAAATGAAGGCAAAAACCACCCTGGGCGACGTGGGCTTTGTGGTCGAGCCGGTGGCCCGGGGTGACTTGGAACTGGGCATCCAGCAGATCACCGAAATTTTGCCGGTCAAAGGCGCCAAGCTGGTAGGCCCCTTGCCCGATGCGCTGCAAAAAATTACCACCTATTCCGTCGCACTGGGCGCGCAAGCCCGCGACGCGGCGGCGGCCCGCGACTTTATGACTTATGTCGCAAGTCAACGGTCACAAGCAGTGTTTGTGGCCCATGGATTTGCAGCACCCTGAGCCAGGCGCTACCGCGCAATTGCTGGCGCTGGTGCGCGCCCAGTTTTCCCCGCACGCCACCTCGGTGCGCCACCTTAGCGGCGAGCGCGATCTGAACTTTTTGGTGGAAGTGCAAGAGCACGCCCAAGCTGCGCCCGCGCGCTATGTGCTTAAAGTGAGTGACAGCAAAGAAAACCCGGCTGCGCTGGCCTTGCAAAACGCCACGCTGGAACACTTGGCCGAGCACGCACCGCAGTTGCCAGTGCAGCGCCTGTACCGCTGGCAGGGCGGCGCGCAGCTGCTGGCCCTGCCGGGGCCGGAAGGTGTTTGTTATGCCCGCATACTGGGCTATTTGCCGGGCCTGCCGCTGCATGAGGCGCCCGCCAGCGCTGCGCAGCGCCAGTCCATTGGCGCGGCGCTGGGCGCGTTGGACCGGGCGCTGGCTGGGTTTGATTACCCGCTGGTGGGCAACCCTGCTTTGCTGTGGGACATCCACCGCACGCCCGAGTTGCAGGCCTGGCTGCCGGCCATTGCAGACGCGCCGTTGCGCGCCTGGGGCGAGTTGGTGTTTGACCGGTATCTGCAAGACGTGCAGCCGCTCTTACCCACGCTGGCGCAGCAGTATCTGCACAACGACTTCAACCCCTACAACCTGCTGGTGAACCCGGCCGACCCGCGCCAGGTGTGCGGCGTGCTGGACTTTGGCGACATGGTGCACGGGCCGCGCGTGTTTGACGCAGCGGTGGCCATGTCGTACCAAGGGTGTGAGGCCGGTCAGCCCAGTCTGGGCAATATGCGCGACTTTGCGCAGGGCTACCAGGCTGCCAACCCGCTGTCCACGCACGAGCTGCAGCTCTTGCCCCTGCTCGCAGCGGTGCGCTGCGCCATGACACTGTGTATTACCGAGCAGCGCGCGCAGTGGTTTCCTGAGAACCGCGTCTACATCTTGCGCAACCACGCCGTGGCCAGCGCAGGCCTGCGCGCGCTCATGGAGCCGGGGCTAGAAGCTGCCGCAGACGCCTTGCTGCAGCATCTGCACCCCGCGCCCCAAGCGAAGGACTTATGAAAACCATCAACGCCTTTGACCCCGCCGCAATCGATGGCCTGCCCGCGCGCCGCCAAGCCCTGATCCGTCGGCGCGAAGCGCTGCTCGGCCCCGCCTACCGCCTGTTTTACCAAGACCCGGTCGAGCTGGTGCGCGGCGAAGGCGTCTGGGTGTGGGACGCCGAGGGCAAGCGCTATCTGGACGCCTACAACAACGTGGTGTCTCTTGGCCACTGCCATCCACACGTGCTGCACGCCCTGCAAACCCAGGCCGCGCAGCTCAACACCCACACCCGCTACCTCAACGAATCTTTGCTCGACTACGCCGAGCGCCTGCTCGCCACCCACCACGCCAGCCTGAACCGCATCATGTTCACCTGCACCGGCAGCGAGGCCAATGACCTGGCGCTGCGCCTGGCGCAGTTCCACACCGGCGGCACTGGCGTCATCGTTACCGAATGGGCCTACCACGGGGTGACGCAAACCACGTCTGCCTGTTCGCCGTCGCTGGGCAATATCGCCAGCGGCTTGCCGCAGGTTTACACCGTGCCCGCGCCCCGGGCCTATGGAATTAAAGACGCCGATGTGGGCGCCGCCTTTGCCGCAGGTGTGGATGCGGCACTGGCGCGCATGCAGGCGGACGGCGTGCGCCCGGCGGCATTTTTGTTTGACAGCTTGTTTACCAGTGACGGCGTGTATGGCGCGCCCGCTGGCTTTTTGGCGCTAGCGGTGGCGCGCGCCCGTGCGGCCGGCATGTTGGTGATTGCCGACGAAGTGCAACCCGGCTTTGGCCGCACTGGCAGCCATATGTGGGGCTATCAGCGCCACGGCATTGCGCCCGACATCGTCACCCTGGGCAAACCCATGGGCAACGGCCACCCGCTGGCCGGCCTGTGCGCGCGCCACGACCTGCTCGACGCTTTTGCCCGCGAGACCCGCTACTTCAACACCTTTGGCGGCAACACGGTAAGCGCCGCCGTGGGCATGGCGGTTTTGGATGTGCTGGAGGGCGAACACTTGCTGCAAAACGCTGACTTGCAAGGCCGCTACTTTGGCCAGTGCCTGCAAGCCCTGGCGCAGCGCCACGACTGCATCGGCGACGTGCGGCAGTTTGGCCTGTTTCTGGGTGTGGAACTGGTGCAGGGCGGCGATCCCAGCCGCCCGGCGGCGGGCTTTACCACCCGCGTGGTCAACGGCCTGAAGGCGCGCGGCGTGCTGATCAGCGCCTGCAGCCCCCGCGCCAATGTGCTCAAAATCCGCCCGCCCTTGGTGCTGCAGCGCGAGCATGTGGACTTCTTTATCGACGCGCTAGACGACTGCCTGACCCACTTGCCCCAATCGGACTGAAGCCGCGCTGAGCACGCTGGGCCACGCCCCAGGGCGCGCCCTACCAGGTGTCGATCGCCGCCCCGCGCAGTGCACCCACCCGCCCGGCGGCCAGGCCGCGCACCAGCCAGGCGCGCGTGTCGGCGGGGTCTATCACCGCGTCAATCTCCAGGCTGCTGGCCATGGCCAAAGCGCTGCCGTTTTCTACCTGTTGCGCCAGCAGCTTGGCAAACAGGGCGTCGCGCTCGGCGCCCTCGGGCACGGCTTCGAGTTCTTTCTTAAACCCCAAGCGCACTGCGCCCTCCAAGCCCATGGCGCCAAATTCGGCGCTGGGCCAGGCCACGGTGCACAGCGGCGCATGAAAGCCCCCGGCCGCCATGGCCATGGCGCCCAGGCCGTAGCCCTTGCGCAAGACCACGCTTAAATACGGCACGCGCAAGTGCGCAGCGGCAATAAACATGCGGCTCACATGGCGCACTTGTGCGGTGGCCTCGGTGTCGGGCCCGACCATAAAGCCGGGCGTGTCCACCAGGCTCACCAGCGGCAGGCCGTGCGCGTTGCACAGTTGCATAAAGCGCGCGGCCTTGTCGGCGGCGTCTGCGTCAATGGCGCCGCCCAGGTGCTGCGGGTTGTTGGCCAGCACGCCCACGGCGCGGCCCTCAATGCGCGCCAGCGCGGTGTGGATGCCCAGGCCAAAGCCGCTGCGCAACTCCAGCACGCTGCCCGCGTCGGCCAGGCCGTGCAAGGCGCCGCGCGTGTCATAGACGCGCAGGCGGTTCTCGGGCACCACGGCGCGCAGCGCCAGCGCGTCCGGCGCCTGCCAGGTGGCCTGGGTGCCGGTAAAAAAGCCCAGGTAGTGTTTGGCCGCGGCCACGGCCTGCGCCTCGTCGTCCACCAGCAGGTCGATCACCCCGTTGGCATGTTGCACGCTGCTGGGGCCAATCTGCTCGGGCTTGAACACGCCCAGGCCCCCGCCCTCGACCATGGCTGGGCCGCCCATGCCGATGTTGCTGGCGCGGGTGGCAATCACCACGTCGCAGCAGCCCAAGAGCGCCGCGTTACCGGCAAAGCAGCGCCCGGTGGTGATGCCCAGCACCGGCACTTGGCCGTTCAGGCGGGCAAAGCTGGCAAAGGTAGCCACATGCAAGCCAGCCACGATGGGCATGTCCACGTCACCCGGCCGCCCGCCGCCGCCTTCCGCAAACAAGACCACGGGCAGCTTGTGCTCTAGCGCCAGCCCCAGCATGCGGTCGGTCTTTTGGTGGTTGCGCATGCCTTGCGTGCCGGCCAGCACGGTGGCGTCGTAGGCCATCACCACGCAGGGTTTGCCGCCTACGGTGGCGGTGCCGCAAACCATGCCGTCGGCCGGGGTGTTGCGCACCAGGTCGTCCATGCTGCGGCGCTGGCTTTGCGCGGCCACGGCCAAAGCGCCGTATTCGGAGAAGCTGCCCGCATCGCACAGATCAGCCAGGTTTTCGCGTGCGGTGCGCAGGCCCAGGGCGTGGCGCTTGGCCACTGCCTCGGGGCGGTTGGCGTCCAGGG
>CANGHQ010000134.1 GCA_947453585.1 Burkholderiales bacterium
ACCCTCTTGGCGAAACAGCTGGTCGCGCACGTCCGGGTCACGGTCTTCGGCGCGGGACATAAAGCCCTGGTTGTTGCGGATGTTGTTGGAAAACGTGCTCAAGAGCCGCGTGCCCAAAATCTCAAACGCGCCTGCGGGCGCCAGATCGAGCCGCTCCACAAGGATGGCGGTGCAAACGTCACCAAAAATAAAGTGGCAATCGCGGTCTTTCCAGGCCAAGTGCGCCGAGGTGATTTCGGGGTTGACCACCAAAATCGCCCGCGCTTGGCCGGTACGCACCGCGTTGACGGCCAGTTCCATTGCAAACGTGGCTGACGAACAGGCCACATTCATGTCAAACGCGTAGCCCTGCACACCCAGTGCGGTCTGAATTTCCACGCCCATGGCCGGGTAGGGGCGCTGCATATTGGCGGCAGCGCAAATCAGGCCGTCCACGTCGGCAGCGGTTTTGCCAGCGGCGTCCAGCGCAGCCTGGCATGCGTGCACGCCAATCTCGGCCATCATGGAAATTTCGGTGTCCGGGCGGGGCGCAAAGCGCGGGCGCATGCGGGTAGGGTCGAGCACGCCGGCTTTATCCATGACATACCGGCGCTGGATGCCCGAGGCTTTTTCGATGAACTCGACGTTGGAATCGGTCAGCGCCGTGCGGCTGCCAGCGGCGATCTCATCGGCATAACGGGTGTTCTCCAGGGCGGCGTACTGGTTATAGGCCTCTACCAGCTCCGCGTTAGTGATGGTCTCGGGCGGCGTAAACAAGCCGGTACTGCTGATGGCGACACGGTGCATGGCAAAAGTCTCTTCGTTTTGGTAAGTGGAGCGCATTATCCACGCCCTCATAGATCGCTTCGGCGTGGCGGTTTTACCGGTGCGACACCGGTTTCAGCGCCGTGATTAGTTGAATTTTGTTAAATTCGGTAAAAATTATGCAAATAAATTGGTAAATTTGACTCGGTGTGCTTTCCTGGCGGCAGAATCCAAAAACAAGGGAATCACCCGCGAAGCCCCTCTTTTTACTGTGATGAAGTCAGCGATGAGCAACCCCGAAGATCCGACCCGCTCGCCTGCGTATTTCCGCTCTCAGGATCCGTCTGCGCTGCACGCCAACCAGGCTTTGGCCCGTTTGCAGCAAGAGTCGCTCTCGCCCGTGCCGCAAAACTACGAACTGTGGTTTGCCTATTACGCCCAGACGCACCTCGACGTGGTGCACGCACTCGACACCCTGTCCACGACCCGGCAGCCCATTACCGACACGCTGTGCGAGGGCCTGCACCAGCGGTTTCTGAGTGAGGCCAAAAACAACGAAACCGTGCGCGAAACTGGCGCGCGCATCCAGGCCACCATTTCTGGCATGAGCAGCAGCATGGATGCGGCGCGCACTGCCACCCACCAATACAAAGAGGCTTTGCAAACTGCGGCGAGCCAGTTGAGCGCGCCTGGCGAAAGTGAACAAATTCGCAGCACCCTGCGCACGGTCCTGGACAACACCAGCGACATGCTGGCCCACAACCAGCAACTCGAAGACGCACTGGCGCAGTCGTCGCAGGTAATGCAGGCGCTGGAGCGCGATCTGGAGGCGGTGCGCAAGCAGTCCCTCACCGACAGCCTGACCGCGCTTGCCAACCGCAAAGCCTTTGATGCCGAAATTGCGCGCCTGTCCCAGCAAGCGCAGGCCGACGGCCTGGGGTATTGCATGGTGATGATGGATATCGACCACTTCAAGGTGTTTAACGACACCTACGGCCACCAGGTGGGCGACGACGTCTTGCGCCTGGTGGGTCGAACACTCGGCCAGGGCGTGCGCGGTGGCGACATGGCGGCGCGCTACGGGGGCGAGGAATTTGCCATATTGCTGCCCGGCACCACTTTGCCTTCCGCCTTGAAACTGGCCGAACGGCTGCGCGCCACGATTGAGGGAATGTCGCTCACGCGCCGCAAGAGTGGCGACAAGCTCAGCCGCATCACCCTCTCAGGCGGGGTGGCCGAAGTGGTGGCGGGTGAGACGCCCGATGCCCTGGTGGCCCGCGCCGACGCCGCGCTTTACCTGGCCAAGAGCCGGGGCCGCAACCGGATAGAGGTGCATGCGGGCGGCCGTTAAACCTTCGCCCGCTGGCCCAAAGCGCGCCTAGGCCAGCGCCTCGCGCACAAAATCAAGCCGGTCCTGGCCGAAAAACATCTTGTCGCCCACAAAAAACGTGGGTGCGCCAAAGGCGCCGCGCGCCACCGCCTCTTCGGTGGTGGCCACCAGCGCGGCCTTGACCTCTGGGTCGGCCACCAGCGCCATAAATGGCTCGGCGCCAAAGCCTGCCGCCCCCAGCACCTCGGCCAGCACCTCCGGTGCGCCCATATTGCGCGGCTGCACCCACATGGCGTTAAAGACGGCATCTACATAGCGCATCAAGTCTTGCGGGTCGCGCAGTTGCAGGCCAGCGGCGCCGCGCATGAGGGTGAGCGTGTTGATGGGGAAATGCGGGTTGTGCGCAAACGGCACCCCATAGCGCGTCGCAAAACGCGCCATGTCCTGGCCCATCCAGCGGCCTTTGGCGGGCACGGTCACCGGGCTAGCGTTGCCCGTGGCTTTGAACACGCCGCCCAGCAGCATGGGGCGGTAGACCACTGTGGCGCCGGTATCTGCGGCTAACTGGGCCAACTGCGTGTGCGCCAGGTAGGTGGTGGGGCTGCCAAAGTCAAAGAAAAATTCAACGGTTTTTTGCATACATGCTCCTTTTGTTTTCTTGGGGTGCGCGCTTACCAGCTTTCCGTCCACGGACGCAAGTCAAGCTCGTGCGTCCAGGCGCTGCGGGGCTGGCGGTGCAGCTGCCAATATGTCTCGGCAATGTGGTCCGGGTTAAGAATGCCGTCTTGGTCTTTCAGCGCGTAACGCGCCGGAAAATTCTCGGCAATGAACTGGGTGTCAATCGCGCCGTCAATCACCGTGTGCGCCACGTGAATGCCTTGGGGGCCAAGTTCGCGCGCCATGCTTTGCGCCAGCGCCCGCAGCGCGTGCTTGGCCCCGGCAAAGGCCGAGAACCCAGCCGCACCCCGCAGGCTGGCTGTGGCGCCGGTAAAAATAATCGTGCCCTGGCCGCGCTTGAGCATGGCTTTGGCCACCTCGCGGCCCATCAAAAAGCCCGACAACGCGCCCATTTCCCACACCTTGCGGTAAACGCGCTCGGTCGTGTCAGTTACTGAGAAGCGCACATTGGCGCCAATGTTGAACACCGCCACCTCAATCGGCGCAATATCGCGCTCAATGCCTTCAACCAGCGCCACCATCTCCGCCTCGACCCGGGCGTCCGAGCCAAAGGCGTGCGCTTGGCCGCCTTCGGCCTCAATTTGCGCCACCAGGGGCAAGAGCTTATCGCGCTGGCGCCGCGAGACGCAGGCAATCAGGCCCTCGCGCGCAAAGCGCCGGGCAATGGCGCCGCCGGTGGCGTCTCCGGCGCCCACCACCAATACCGATTTTGCGGTGCTCATGCTCATGCTCATGCTCCGGCGTAGCGTTGGCGGGCCAGGGCAGCGCCCAGGGCCAGGGCTTCGAGCTTGCGCAGGGCAATGTCGCGGTTCATGGGCGCCATGCCGCAGTTGGTGCAGGCAATGAGCTTCATCTTGGGCACAAACTGCAGCGCTTTGCCAATGGTGTCGGCCACTTCTTCGGCGGTTTCCACCACGTCAGATGCCACGTCAATCACGCCCACCATCACTTCCTTGCCCGAGAGCAAAGCCATCAAGTCCATGGGCACGTGCGAATGAAAGCATTCCAGGCTCACTTGCTGAATGCTGCTCTTGGCCAGCGCGGGAAACACTTTTTCGTACTGGCGCCATTCATGGCCCAAGGTGTTTTTCCAGTCCATATTGGCGGCAATGCCGTAGCCGTAGCAAATGTGCACTGCAGTTTTGCAGGTCAGCCCCTGGGCAGCGCGCTCCAGGGCGGCAACGCCCCAGTCGGCGGCGTCTTCCATGTAGACATTGAAGGCAGGCTCGTCAAATTGGATGATGTCCACGCCGTCTGCCTGCAGGGCCAGCGCCTCTTGGTTGAGCAGCTCGGCAAAGGCAAAGGCCATTTTGATCTTGCCCTCGCGCCCGCCGCCATAAAAGCGGTCGGCCACGGTGTCCACAATCGTCATCGGGCCGGGCAGGGTGAATTTGAGCGTGCGCTTGGTGTGGGCGCGGGCAATGCGGGCTTCCAGCGCGTGCACCCGGCCTTTAAGGCGCAGCGGCCCCACGACTTGCGGCACCTGCGCGTCGTAGCGGTTGTTGCGGATGCCCATGGTGACCTTGTTCTCAAAGTCAATGCCTTCGACCTGCTCCAGAAAACCGTGCACAAAGTGCTGGCGCGCCTGTTCGCCGTCGCCAATCACGTCCAAGCCCAGGTCTTCCTGGGTTTTGACCCAGAGCAGGGTGGCGTCAGACTTGGCTTCGATCAGGGCGGCGCCCTCGGCCTTCCACTGCGGCCAGAGTTTTTGGGTTTCGGCCAGCCAGACGGGTTTGGGCAGGCTGCCAGCGATTGCGGTGGGGAACATGGTGCTTGTCTCCTGTTTTTTGGGGTGGGTGGCCGCGCCGGTCTTTGCCAGCGTTAGGTTTCAAAGGGGGCGCCTGGCACCCCCGAAAGGACAATTAAGGGTTGCCCAAGAAGTCGCGCTTGCCGATCTCTACGCCATTGTGGCGAAGGATGGCAAAAGCGGTTGTCACATGGAAATACACATTGGGCATGGCGTGGCCCAGCAAAAACTGCATGCCTTTGTAATGCGTTTCCTTGTCGCCGCGCTTGGTGACGATGTCCTTGTCTTCGGTGCCGTCAATTTGTGCGGGAGCGAAAGTTTGCACATAGGCCACGGTCTTGGCTACGCGGGCTTTGAGTTCTTCAAAGGTGCGCTCGTTGTCCTCGTAAGCCGGGATTTCGACCCCAGCCAGGCGCGCCATCACGCCCTTGGCGGTGTCGCTGGCAATTTGCACCTGGCGGCGAAAGCTCAGCATGTCGGGGTACAGGCGAAAGTCGATCAGCGCGGCGGGGTCGATTTTTTTGGCTTCGACGTGGGCTTGCGCTTTGTCCAGAATGTTGATCAGGTTGTTGAGGCTGTTGACCAAGCGGGGGACGCTGGCTTGGTACATGGAAATCGTCATGGTGGTGGCTTTCGGGTGAAGTTAGGCGCGCAAATCGGGCGCGCGGCGGCATCTTATCTGCGACCCGGGGCACTTGCGGTTTGGCTGGTCATTGGGCGTTTGCTGGCCAGCGACGATCCACCAGTTGGCAGCCCTCTGGCGTATGCTGCGCGCTCTGCATACTTCGACTGAGGAAGCCCGACCATGAACGCCCCCGCCAGCCTCCACAATCTGACGCCCCCTCTGGCGCTGCGCGAAGTGCCGCAAGCGCTGATTGGCGCGCTGCAAGCGCGTTTTGGCAGCCGCTGCGCCACCGGTCTGGCGGTGCGCGAGCAGCACGGGCGCGACGAGTCGGTGTTTGAAGTTCCGCCGCCTGCTGCCGTGGTGTTTGCCGAGTCCACCGCAGATGTGGCCGCCGCCGTGGCGCTCGCGGCCCAGTACCGGGTGCCGGTGATTCCGTTTGGCGTGGGTTCTTCGCTAGAAGGCCATTTGCTGGCGGTGCAGGGCGGCATCAGCATTGACTTGGGGCGCATGAACCAGATCGTGGCCATCCACCCGGAAGACCTGACTGTGACCGTGCAGCCCGGCGTGACGCGCAAGCAGCTCAACGAGGCGCTCAAGAGCAGCGGCTTGTTTTTTCCGATCGACCCGGGCGCCGATGCGTCCCTGGGTGGCATGAGCGCCACCCGCGCTAGCGGTACCAACGCGGTACGCTACGGCACCATGCGTGA
>CANGHQ010000135.1 GCA_947453585.1 Burkholderiales bacterium
CCAAGCCGCTCCACAAGGCCAGCGTCAGCAAGGCCGGTTGGACGATGTGGTTGTGCCAAGACAGCAGCGGCAGGCCGGCCTGCTTTAGGCGCGTGCGCTCCAGCTCCAAGGCCCGAAACCATGCGCCGGGCATTTCGCGCAGCACAAAACGGTAAATCGACTCGCCCATGCGCGAAGACGCCGGGTCCAGCGGAGTGGACGCGTCGCGGTGGTGGCCCCGGTTGTGCTCCACAA
The DNA here is from genome assembly GCA_947453585.1 of Burkholderiales bacterium. GTDB lineage: Bacteria > Pseudomonadota > Gammaproteobacteria > Burkholderiales > Burkholderiaceae_C > Allorhodoferax. Next base: position 235 of record CANGHQ010000135.1, read on the forward strand.
AAAAGTGGCCGTAGCCCGAGGGCGCCAGAACGATCTTGGCCAGGGCGCGCTCCAGCGCGGTGTTCTTGTGGCCCAACTCGTGGCCCAGGTTGATGCAAAAGCCGCCCACCGAGCCGCTGGTCAGCACTAGCGCCAGCAGGCCGTGCAGGGGCAAATCTATGCGCACCGCAAACCAAGCGCCAAAGATGAAGGACAGCCACAGCACGGGCGCGAGCAAATAGGTGATCCAGCGGTAATAGGTGTCAGCGTCGAGCGCCGCCACGGCAGACTCGGGCGGGTTGCTGCGGTCCTCGCCCAGCACGTAGTCCAGCAGGGGCACGGTGGCATAGAAAAACCCCACCGGAAGCCACAGCGTCCAGGCTTCGCCCGTAAACCACATCAGCCCCGGGCCAACCAACACGGTGGTCGGAATCAGCAAGGAGAGCAGCCAGGCGTAACGCTTGCGGTCACTGTAAGGGCCGAGCATGGGGGCGTGGACGGGCATTGGCGTGGGCATGCCCAATTTTCCGGTGTGCGCGGGCTCGCGAGTAGCGGGTTTACCCCTGCAAAGTCTCTGCGGTTACACCGCAGGCTGTGCGCAGGCTCACAGTCCGAGTTGGGCGGCCAGCCACTGGCACAGCTCGCCTTCGGGCTGCTCAAAGCCGGCCAGCACGGTGAAGTGGTTGGCGCCTTCCACCGCGCGCAACTCGCCCGTGTTGCCTTGCGCCTGCCAGGCGGTGTGCATGATTTGGGCCTGGCGCGCAAATTCGGTGGTCTCGGCGCCGCCCCAGGTGAACCATGTAGGCGTGGCAGAGGGTCGGGCCAAAAACGCTGGGGAGTTGCGCCGGATGACGCCCTCGTCGAGTTGGATCATGGGCTGCAAATAGCTGTAGCGCAGGGGCGCGATGTCGTACAGGCCGCTGAGGCACAGGGCGGCCTTGATCGGGTCTTGCGCCAGACCGTAGTCCCGCGCCCATTCGGTTTGCAGGCACATGGCAGTCAGGTGGCCGCCGGCCGAATGGCCGCCCACCGCCACGCGCTGCGGGTCGCCGCCGTATTGGGCGATGTTGCGCACCGTCCAGGCCACTGCCGCCCGAACCTGGCGGGTGATCTCGTCCATGCTGACAAAAGGGCACAGCGCGTAGTTCACCACCACGGTGGTAATGCCCCGACGCTGCAGGCCCAGCGCCACGCCGCTGAATTCTTTGCTCGAAAGCGCGCGCCAGTACCCGCCGTGGATGAACACGAACACCGGCGCATTGGGGGCATCGGCCGGAAAGATGTCCAACGTCTCTTGCAGCGTGGGCCCATAGGGCACGGCGAGCGTGTGCTGGAGCGTGGCGCGGGCCAAGGCGCTTTGCGCCACATAGTGCTTGCCCGGCGCGGCCGGGTCGCTCAGGCCCAGCGAGGCGTTGTACTGCGCGTCAATCTGCGCCTGGGTGGTGAATTCGCGGTAAAGGGTTTGCATGGTGCGCCTGTGTGCGGGGGGCCGGATCGGTAGAAGTTGCCGTCCATGGTAACGGCCCCCGCCTCCCCGCGCCCCCTGGCCCCTGCGTTCAGGGCGACAAGGTGGCGTCAATCGCGTGCAAGGCGCTTTCTGACAATTCGCCCGCCGCCCATGCCAAACGGACCTGCGCCAGCAGCACGTCAATGCGCGCCTGCGATGCGTCGAGTTGCGCCGCATAGAAGCGCTGCTGCGCGTCCAGCACATCGGGCTGGCTGCGGCTGCCCAGGTCGCGCCCGAGCACCGTGGCGTCCAGTGCGCTTTGGCTCGATTCCTGGGCGCGCTGCAGGGCCTGCACCCGTGCCAGCCCCGTGTGCAATGCCAAATAGGCGTCGTGGATTTGCAGTTGCACGTCTTGCTGCGCGCCGGCCAGTTCTTGCTCCGCCTGGCGCGTTTTGGCCAGCGCCTCGCGCTCGCGCGAATTGAGGGTGCCGCCGGTGTACAGCGGAATGCTCAACTGCAAGCCCACGCTGGCGGTGCGCTCCCGGTCCGCGGCCACCAGTGGGGACAAATCGCCGCCTTTGCCTTTCATGGTGTAGGCGCCCACCAAGTCCAGTGTGGGGCGCGAGTCCAAGCGGTATTTGGCCACCTCTTGGCGGGCCACATCAAGCTCAATGCGCTTGGACTGCACATAGGCATTGCGCTCCAGGCCCTTGCGCTGCCAGTCTTGCAGCAGGTCCGGCGTGGGCGCGGGCAGGCGGCTGACGCGGGCCAAGTCCGCCAGTCCCTGGGCCGACGCACCCGTGAGCGACTGAAACTGCGCCTGGCGCAAGGCCAGCGCCGACTGCGCGCCAATCAGCTTGGCCACCGTGCCGTCGTGGCGGGCCTGGGCTTCTTGCACGTCGGTTATGCGGCCGCTGCCCACCTCAAAGCGGGCCTGCGCCCGTTCGCGCTGTTCGGCCAGTGTGGCTTCTTCGGCCTGGGTGACACGCAGGCTGTCTTGGGCCGACAAAACCGCCAGGTAGCTTTCGGCCACCCGTTTGGTCAGGTCTTGCACGGCTGCCGTCCAGCGAATTTCGGCTCCCGCCGTCTGGCTGATCAGCTGTTGCTTGCTGGCGCTGTAAGACGCGTTGTAAAGCGGCTGCAGCACCTTGACCGCCGCCTCGCCCACGTGGCCCGAAGAATCGGGCGACACCAAGGATGCGGCGGCCTCGGGCCAATTGGAATAGGCGTGGCTGCTGATGCCGGTGACGCTGGCGCCCAGCGACACCTGGGGCTTGAGCAAGGCCTCGCCCTGCACGGATTTTTCGCGCCCGGCCAGCAGGGCTTGTTCGGCAGCCAGGGTGCTGGGGTCGCTGCGCAGCGCCTGCTGAAATGCGTGGGTCAGGCGCAAAGTCTGGCTGTGTGCGCCCGCTGCGGCCAGCAGGGCCAGGGCGAATAAGGTTTTCTTGAAAAGCAGGTTCATGCTGCAACTCCCGACGCGGCCTTGGCGCCGGTGGGGCGCACCGCGCCATACCAACTGGCGTAAAGCGCCGGCAAAAACAAGAGGGTCAAAACAGTAGCGGCCAGCAGCCCGCCCATGATGGCCCAGGCCATGGGGCCCCAAAAAACGCTGCGCACCAGGGGCACCATCGCCAAAATGGCCGCCAGCGCCGTGAGCGCAATCGGCCGAAGGCGGTGCACCGCAGATTCCACAATCGCATTCCACAGCGGCAGCCCTTCCGACAGCGCGTGGTCAATCTGCACCACCAAAATTACCGAGTTGCGGATGATCATGCCGGCCAGCGCAATAACACCGAGCATGGCGACAAAACCAAAGGGAATGCGAAAGCCCAGCAGCACCAAAGTGACGCCAATCAGGCCCAGCGGCGCGGTGCACAGCACCAGCGCCATCTTCTTCATGTCCTGCAACTGCAGCATCAGCAAGAAGAGCACGGCAATGCCCATGAGCGGCATGACCGCAAAGATGGAGGCCTGGGCTTTGTGGCTGGACTCCTGGGTGCCGCCGATCTCGATGCCGTAGCCCAGCGGCAGCTCGGCGGCAATGGCGTCGATGCCCGGCGTGAGCGCCTTGGTCACATCGGGCGCTTCGGCACCCACCACATCTGCACGGACGGTGAGCGTGGGCACCCGGTTGCGTCGCCACAGCACGCTGTCTTCGTTGTCCAGCACCAAAGACGCCACTTGTGACACCGGTACGAACTTGCCATCGCGCAGGTAAATCTTGGTGTCTTTGAGGTTGTTCAGGTCACTGCGCTCGGACGCCACCAAGCGGGTCACCACGTCGATGGTTTTATCGGCTTCGCGGTACTGGGTCACGGTGCGGCCTGAGAGCGAGGCTTGCAAAGCGTTTTGCACTTGCTGCGAGCTGATGCCCAAGGCGCGCGCTTTGTCCTGGTCCACGTCCACCCGCACTTGTTTCAGGCGCTCGCCCCAGTCTTGGTTAACGCGCCGCACATGGGACTCTGCCCGCATGGCCGCCGCGACCCGGTCCGCAATGGCCTGCACCTGCGCCAAGTCCGTGCCAAACACGCGGTACTGAATGGGGTAGCCCACCGGCGGGCCGTTTTCAAGGCGATTCACGCGGCCCCGCACCGAGGGAAAGTCGGTCTCAAACAGATGGGCGATGCGCTCAAGCACGCGTTCGCGCGCTTCGCCGCCACGGGTCATCACCATCAACTGGCCCAGGTTGAGCTGGGGTGTTTGCACATCCAGCGGCAAGTAAAAACGCGGGCTGCCCGTGCCGATGTAGCTGGTCACCGCCGCCACATCGGGGTCGCCTTTGAGGCGCTCCTCTAGCGCCAAGACTTCGCGCTGGCTGGCCTCGAAGGTGGCGGCTTGCGGCATCCACAAGTCCACCACCAGCTCGGGCCGGTCCGAGGCCGGAAAGAACTGTTTGGGCACGTAGTTGAACAGGATGATGGACGCGATGAAAGCAGCCACCGTGCCCGCAATGACCCAGCGGCGCCAGCGCAGGCAGGCATCCACCACGCCCCGAAACCACTGGTAGACACCGGTCTGGTAGACCGCATCTTCGTCGTGCGCGCCCGCCACCGTATGCGTTTTGAGGAGTTTGAAGCCCAGGTAGGGGGTGAAGATAACGGCCACAAACCAGCTCAATACCAGCGAAATGCCGACCACCTGAAATAGCGAAAAAACGTATTCCCCCGAGTTGCTCTGGGCCAGCCCCACCGGTAAAAAGCCGGCTGCGGTGATGAGCGTGCCGGTCAGCATGGGGAACGCGGTGACGGTGTAGGCGTGGGTGGCGGCGCGCATCTTGTCCCAGCCCTGTTCGAGTTTGAGCGCCATCATCTCTACTGCAATGATGGCGTCGTCCACCAGCAATCCCAGCGCGATGATGAGCGCGCCTAGTGAGATGCGCTGCAGCTCAATGCCCAACGCGTACATCACGCCAAAGGTCATCAAGAGCACCAGCGGAATCGACAGCGCCACCACCAGACCCGGCCGGATGCCCAAGGAGAAAAAGCTCACCGCCAGCACGATGACCACAGCCTCCAACAGGCTCTTTTTGAACTCGTGCACCGACTCTTCCACCACGCGCGGCTGGTCGGACACGGCGTGGATTTGCACCCCGACCGGAAAGCGCGCCTGCACGCGTTTGACGGTGGCGTCCACCTGCTTGCCCAGGCGCAGCACGTCGCCGCCCTTGCGCATGCTCACCGCCAGGCCAATGGCGGGCTCGCTGTTAAAGCGCATCTTGGAGGTGGCTGGATCAATGACGCCACGGCGCACTTCGGCAATGTCGCCCAGACGAAATGTGCGGTTGCCGGCACGAATGCCGATATTGGCAATCTTGTCGGCCGACTCGAACTCGCCGCTCACGGTGAGTCGCACCTCCTCAGAACCCGCCTGCACCGTGCCCGACGCGGCCACGCTGTTGGTGGCCGCCAGGGTGCTGGCAATCAGGCTGGGGTCCAGGCCCAGGGACGAGAGCTTGGCATTAGACGCTTCGATATAGACTTTTTGGTCTTGCACTCCTATGAGTTCAACCTTGTTCACGTCGGGCACGCGCAAAAATTCGTTACGCAGGGCGTCGGCAAAATCGCGCACCTCGGTGGTGGTGAAGCCGTCGCCGGTGATGGCGTACAGATTGCCAAAGGTGTCGCCAAACTCGTCATTGAAAAACGGCCCCTGCACG
>CANGHQ010000136.1 GCA_947453585.1 Burkholderiales bacterium
GACATGCCCGGCTTTTTTCTGCACCACCAAGACGCGGCGCACGCACTGGTGCAAGAGATTGGCGCGCCTAACCTGAAGGTGCAGTTTGACCTGTACCACTGCCAGATCATGGAAGGCGACGTGGCCACCAAACTGCGCCACTACCTGCCCACCGGCCGCGTAGGCCACATCCAAATTGCTGGCGTTCCCGAACGCCACGAGCCCAACGTGGGCGAACTCAATTACGACTACCTGTTTGGCGTGATCGACGCGGTTTCCATCCAATGCGGCTGGGACGGCTGGGTCGGCTGCGAATACCGCCCCGCTTTGGGTGCGGCGGCGGGGGCTACAACGGCGGGCTTGGGCTGGCGCGGGGCGCGACGCTAGGCGCGTAGCTGAAACGGGAGCGCCGCAAAGCACTCACTTGGAAAGGACGCGCTACGATGCGCGCCCTTTCTCTTGCTACTGCGCCTGAAACCCACTCGCCTTGATGATCTTGGCCCAGGTTTGCGCATAGGCTTGTTCACGGCTGGCCAATTGGGCGGACGGCATAAATCCCACGGCCAGGCCCATGGCGGTGAGCGGATCGCGCACTTCCGGCAGGGCCAGCACCTTGGCCAGCGCGTCCGAGAACTTGTCGATGGCGGCCTTGGGCGTGCCCGCCGGGGCAAAAAAGCCGTAATAGGGCACGTCCTCAAACCCGGCCAGGCCCAGCTCGGTAAACGTGGGCACGTCGGGCAGCACCGCTTGGCGCGTGGCGCCCAACACGGCGACGATGCGCACCTTGCCAGCCTTGTGGTTTTCAATAAAGTCAGGTACCGACGCCACGCCCGCACCAATCTGGTTGCCCAGCATGTCGGCCATCATGGGCGCGCTGCCGCGGTAGGGCGCGCCCTGCAAATCAAGCGCGTATTTCTGGCCAATCACCTTGACCAAAAACTCGGGCACCGAGGCGGGCGCCGGAATGCCGACCGTGCCCTTGCCCGCACCCTGGCTGCGAACCCAGGCCACATATTCATTAACCGACTTGGCTGGCGTGCCACCCGACACCGCCAGCGCGTTGACAAAGGTGGCAAAGCCAGCCACGGCCACAAAGTCGCGCGCCGGCTCAAAACCGGGGTTTTTCATGACCAGAGGCAAGATGGAGATCGTGTGGTCGTGCGAAAGGAAAAAGGTGTTGCCATCCGGCGCGGCAGATTTGAGCGCTTGCGCTGCGATCAAGCCGCCCGCACCCGCCCGGTTTTCCACCACCACCGGCACGCCGAGCTGGTCCTTGAGTTTGTCGGCCAGGATGCGCGCTATTGCGTCGGTGCCGCCGCCCGGTGGAAAGCCCACCAGCACCTTGACCGCCGCCGTTTGGGCCATGGCGCCGCCTGTTGCCAGACAGGCCAGCAAGGCCGCCGCAGCACGTATCGACTGGCGACGATGTGCGTTGAAAAAGAAAGCCATAGAAAAACTCCTGAAAAGTAGCAATACCGAGGACTAAAACAGGCCCACGACCTTGCCATGGTCGTCAATGTCGATGTGCTCGGACGAGGGCACCTTGGGCAGGCCGGGCATGGTCATGATGTCGCCGCAGACCATCACCACAAACTCGGCCCCGGCAGCCAGGCGCACTTCGCGCACATTGACCATGTGGCCGCTGGGCGCGCCCCGACGGCTTGGATCGGTGGAAAAAGAATACTGCGTCTTGGCCACGCACACCGGATAGTGGCCGTAGCCCGCGTCTTGCAGGCGCTTGATCTCGGCGCGCACCTTGGAGTCGGCGGTGATGTCGTCTGCACCGTAAATCTTGGTCGCCACCGCCTTCATCTTGTCCCACAAGGGCATGTCGTCTTCGTAGACAAAGCGGAAACCCTCGTCCTTTTTGGACGCCAGCTCCACCACCGCGCGCGCCACCGCCTCGGCACCTGCGCCGCCGTCGGCCCAATGCCGGGCGGAAAGCACCGGCACCTGCAAATAGGCCAGCTTGTTTTGCAGCAGTTCCAGTTCGGCAGCCGTGTCAAAGGTGAAGTGGTTCATGGACACCACGCAGGGCAGGCCGTAATGGGTGCGCACGTTGTTGACATGGCGCTCCAGGTTGGCGATGCCTTTTTCCAGGGCGCTCAGGTTTTCCTGGTTCAACTCTTTGAGGTCGCAGCCGCCGTGGTACTTGAGCGCGCGAATCGTTCCCACCAGCACCACGGCCGAGGGCCGCAGGCCCGACTTGCGGCACTTGATATCAACAAACTTCTCGGCCCCCAGGTCGGCACCAAAGCCGGCCTCGGTGACCACGTAGTCGGCCAGCTTGAGCGCCATTTTGGTGGCCAGCACCGAATTGCAGCCGTGGGCGATATTGGCAAAGGGGCCGCCATGGATGAAGGCCGGGTTGTTTTCCAGCGTTTGCACCAGGTTGGGCTTGAGCGCCTCGCGCAGAAGCACCGTCATAGCGCCATGGGCGTTCAGATCGCGGGCGCACACCGGCTTTTGGGCCGTGGTGTAGCCAATCACGATATTGCCCAAGCGCTCCTTAAGGTCGGCCAGGCTGGTGGCCAGGCAAAAAATGGCCATCACCTCAGACGCCACCACGATGTCAAAGCCGTCTTGGCGCGGATAGCCGTTGCCCGGCCCGCCCAGCGAGACGGTGATGTCGCGCAGCGCCCGGTCGTTCATGTCCATCACCCGCTTCCAGGTGATGCGCCGCACGTCAATGCCCAGCGCGTTGCCGTGGTGGATGTGGTTGTCAATCAGCGCGGCGAGCAGGTTGTTGGCCAGCGCAATGGCGTTGAAGTCTCCGGTGAAGTGCAGGTTGATGTCCTCCATGGGCACCACTTGCGCGTGGCCGCCGCCAGCGGCACCGCCCTTCATGCCAAACACCGGGCCCAGGCTGGGTTCGCGCAGGCAAATGATGGTTTTTTTGCCAATGCGGTTGAGCGCGTCGCCCAGGCCCACGGTGGTGGTGGTCTTGCCCTCGCCCGCCGGGGTGGGGCTGATGGCGGACACCAAAATCAGCTTGCCGTCGGGCCGATCGGCCAAGCTGTTGGCGTAGTCCAGCGAGATTTTGGCCTTGTAGCGGCCATACATATCCACCGCCTCGTCCGGAATACCCAGCCCCTGGGCAATCTGGCCGATGGGCAACATGTGCGCCGCTTGGGCAATTTCGATGTCTGAAAGCATGTCATTCTCCAATCAAAGTGAAAACTGGCTGAACCAAAAATCCAAATTACCTATTCCAAATCGCGACCACGCTAGGCCCGTGTTCTTTGCTGGCGTGGCAAACCACGCGCGCGCGCCAGCGCCCGCAGGCGGGCTTCGGCTTGAGCCAGGTCCAGCTGCTGCAAGACTCCGCCTTCCAGGCCCTGAACACCGACCTCGGTGACCACCAGGTCCATCAAGATATCGTGCGACTGCGGGTGCGTGGTGGGCACGCGAGAGATTTCAAACGCGGTGGCGATGGTGATGGGCGGGGGCGCAATGGCGGCCAGCGTGCGGTCAAAGAAGCCGCCGCCGTAACCCAGGCGGTCGCCCGCCGGGCCAATGCCCACCGGCGGCACCAGCAGCACGTCGGGCACCAGCACACCGGTATCCACCGGCACGGGAATGTCGTAGACGCCAGGCTCCATGGCCACGCCGGGCCACCAGGCGCGAAACTCCAGTGGCTGGCCTTTGGCCAGCACCACCGGCAAGGCGGTTTGCACGCCGCGTGCGCGCAGCCAGGCGGCAAAGGGCCGGGCATCAAACTCGGCCTGGTAGGGCCAGCAAAAGCCCACGACCCAGGGCGCGTCCAGCGCAAAGGCCTGGCGCAACTGGGCCTCGATGGCCGCGCTCCAGCGTGCGTGGTCGTCCGCGCTGGCCGCGCAGCGCTGCGCCAGCAGGGTGTTGCGTTGCGTTTTGCGCCATTGGGCGAGTTCCGGGGACAGGGTCATGAAGGCGGCGGCAATCGCATCAGAGTTACCCAATATGGTGCACGCTAAAGCGGTGCGCGGGTGAGCGGGTAAACACCAGTGCCCGGCAAGGCCAAGCCGTTCACCGAAAACGCCCCGGCGCAAACGGCGCCAGATCCAGCGCCGGGGCGCGTCCGGCCACCAGGTCTGCCACCAGGCTGCCGCTCACCCCGCCCAAAGTCAGGCCAATGTGCTGGTGGCCAAAGGCGTAGACCACGCGCGCAGAGGCGCGCGAGCGCCCGATCACCGGCAGACCGTCGGGCAGCGTGGGCCGAAAACCCAGCCAAGGCTCGGTGGCCGCAGGCAGCCCTGGCAAGGCGCGCTGCGAGGAATGTTCCAGCAGCTGCAGCAAGCCGGCATGCTTCTCGGGCTTAAGGCCGGCCAGCTCCACACTGCCCGCCACGCGGATGCCGCGCGCCATGGGCGTCATGTAAAAGCCGCGTTCAGCCCAACCCACCGGGCGCGAGATCAGGCTGCTGCTGCCCGGGTACAGCAGGTGGTAGCCGCGCTCGGTGTCCAGGGGAATCGCGTCGCCGCATTGCGCGGCCAGCGCCCGGGAATAGGCCCCGGCGCACAAGGCCACCTGGTCAAAGGCCTGCGCGCCGTCGGCGCAGTCCACCACCACCTCTTGCGGCCCAGGGCGCAAATGGGTTACCGCGCTTTGCACCACCCGCAAACCCTGCTGTTGCAGATTGGCATGCAGGGTTTGCAAAAACGCGCCGGGGTCGGACAAATGCCAGGAGCCACGAAACAACACGCCGCGCTCAAACAGCGGACTCAGGTTCGGCTCGAGCGCCTGCACCTCGTCGCGCCCCAGCACATCCAGCGCCACCCCCAGCGTCTGGCGCAGCGCCAGATCGGCCTGTGACTGCGCAAAAGCCTTGGTGCTGGAATACAAATACAGGCATTCGCGCGGACGCACAAAATGCGCCAGACCGGGCGCCTGCAGCATGGCGTCGTAGCCCATCTGCGCGCGGCCCAGCAACTGCGCCAGCGCCCTAGACGTGTGCTCTGAACGAGCAGCCGTTGAATGAAAAAGAAAGCGAGCAAGCCAGGGCGCGAGCTGCGGCAAATAGCCCAGGCGCAGGCGGAACGGGCTGCGCGCGTCCAGCAAAAAGTGCGGAATGTCGCGAAACACCGAGGGGTTGTTGACCGGAATGCAGGCATAGGTGGCAAAGGTGCCGGCGTTGCCAAAAGAGGCGCCCCCGGCTGCGCCCACCGGGTCGTACAAGGTAACGGCATGGCCCTCGCGCATCAGATGCCAGGCCGTGGACAAACCCACAAAACCCGCGCCCACCACCGCTATGTTTGCCATTCCGCCGTTCCTATGCTTGTGCGCCTACCTGCCAAGAACCGCCCTACTCCTGGTAAGCCGCAATCGGAATGCAGCTGCACGACAAGTGGCGGTCGCCGTAGACATTGTCCACCCGTCCGACCGCAGGCCAGTATTTGTGGTGCTTGAGGCTTTCCAGCGGAAATGCGCCCAGACCGCGCGCATAAGGCCGGGCCCAGTCGTCGGCCAGCACGCTGGCGGCGGTGTGGGGTGCATGGGTCAGCGGGTTGTCGTCGCGCGGCCAGACGCCGGCCTCCACCTGGCGGATCTCGTCACGGATGGCAACCATGGCGGCGATAAAGCGGTCGATCTCGGCCAGGGTTTCGCTCTCAGTGGGTTCGACCATCAGCGTGCCGGCCACCGGAAAGCTCAGCGTGGGCGCGTGAAAACCGTAGTCCATCAGGCGCTTGGCCACGTCTTCGGCGCTGATGCCCGAGGCTTCTTTGAGCGGGCGCAAATCGAGAATGCACTCATGCGCCACCCGGCCGTTGTCGCTGGCGTAGAGCGTGGGGTAATGGTCGCGCAACTGGTGGCTGATGTAGTTGGCCGCCAAAATCGCCGCC